>CAYZWQ010000117.1:0-823 GCA_964481355.1 uncultured Chitinophagales bacterium | reverse complement strand
CGGGTTCCGTTTCGATGGTCGCAAGGGTTTGCGACACTGTAGTGTCCCTGCGCCCGTACTCAAGGGCTTTAACAGTAAGTGTCAACGTGTTGGGATCGGTGGCATCCGAAATGGGAATCATCACGTCAAAATCGCTGCCATAGGGCACCTGGCTGCCGAAACCGAGAAATTCGAGAGAATTGGACGGTGATGCTGTTGCTTGTTTCACAACGTAGACGGGCAGCCTTGATGTGGCTTCCTTGAAGTCATGCACTCGGTATCGGGCACGCCCGATTGGCCGGATGCGGGCCTGGCCCTCTTCGCGCATGCTCACGGCGAACACATAGTCGCCGGCCGGCAACGTGATGTCAACGAATCCCTCGAGATAGTGCCTGTTTGAGATCGTCTGTGCATAGTTGGCAGCCTTTGCCGACCCCTTCCAAGCTTCTGTGGCGAGTGGGACGGCACTCGGCCCGGTTGGTTGGCCGGTCGGAGATTGTTGCCTGCGTGATGACATTCCGTTGCGCATCATGGCCATGTCAGGTTGCTCCGTACGGTCGCTGATTGCCGCACCTGCCTTGTAAACGTCCACATAAATGGTCACATCGGTGCCAAATTCAGCCTCAGGGTCGTTTTCAGCCGCACTTCGGGTGAAGTTCAGGTAATCAAATTCGAGTCGGAACGATGTGCGCACCGTCGATGTGTCTGTGGCTCCGTGCAAGGGTACCGCATTCACGTCGATGTACGTGTTTGCTTGACGCGTCCTCGACAACAGCGACTGGTAGGTGGTGGCGTTTCGCTGTGCGTGGGCAAAATCAGCCACCACGAACAAGATGACGAGTGC
>CAYZWQ010000116.1:0-9514 GCA_964481355.1 uncultured Chitinophagales bacterium | reverse complement strand
GCAGCGTGCGTCACGCAATCGATAAGCTTGATTCCCAGGCCACTGTATATGAACTCCCTACCAAACACACAAAAATCACGGAAGACACCATGACAAGCAAATTCTCACTTGGCAAAATCGCAGCTAGTGCTGTCATTCTGATCGCCGTCGTTGCCGTAATCTACGTGACGGGCATTAACGACCAACCTAATCCTCCAGATATCGTTGGTACAATTGGCCCTGACAATGGAATCGAGCGTGCCCAGCGTTTCCGTCAGTCACAGATCACCGACACGGACGTGATTTTGGAGAATCAGCAATACCAGAATATCCTTCAAAGCGACCAGTTCATCAATCTTGTCCAGTCGGGAACACTGACTGAACTTTCCTCAAACCCCAGTTTTGTCGAAATGATGAACAACCCGGGCATCTTTGAGCTGCTTTCCTCGCCTGAGTTTGTACAGTTGATGAGCAACGCCGAGTTTGTCTCCCTAATGATGAACGCCGACTTCCAGGAAATGATGGCGACCCCGTCGTTCGCCGAGATGATGGCAAATCCAGCCTTTGTCGAGATGATGGCGACCCCGTCGTTCTTCGAGATGTTCAGTTCTGCCGAAATCGGTGAGCTGTCGCTTTTCTCGAACTTCCGACTCATGCTCGAAAACAATCCGTCTTTGGGTGAATTGCTTGCGTCCTCTTCCTTCCAGGAGTTGTTGAACGCCGCCGCATTCCAAAATTTGGTCACGTCCGATTCGTTCCTCCAATATGTGCAGCTCGATGCCAACTTCCGTGTCCTTTTCAACAACCCTGCCTTCCTCGAGCTCCAAAGCAACGCTTCATTTCTCGAGCTCATGAACCGGGTTGATTTTGTACAGCTCCTCAACAACCCCGACACCCGGCTCATGCTGAACTCGGCCGAATTCAGCCAGCTCTTCAGTTCCGCCGACTTTGCCGAGCTCCTCAACAACGCCGACTTCCAGCTCATGCTGAACTCGCCTGCATTCTTCGAATTAATGAACAGCGAAGCCTTGTTGGGCAGCCGGGTTCGCATGAAGTAACACATTCACGAACGTGTGTCGGACAATGCAATGACACCAAATTCGTGTCAAAAACCAACCCCTCCCATTACGCAAGTGGGAGGGGTTTTTTATTGGTTTTATTCTATATTGAATCCGTTAATCGGCCATAAAATTCGTCGTATGTCAAACCATGCTCGCTGGATTGTAGTCCTTTGGCTGCTTCTTGTGTCGACGCCCTCCAAGGCCCAGTTTAAGATGATCGAGACCAACGATTTCAAGCTGGTCTACTATGATTTTGGGCACGAGTATCTGATCAACCATACTATACGCAGCTACACGAATGCCCTGCGCTATCATGAAAAACGGTTTGGCTACCGCAGAAGCGACCCTGTGACCATCGTCATGGAAGATTTCGGTGATTACGGAAATGCAGGTGCGTCTTCTGTTCCACGCAACATTGTGATGATGGGAATTGCACCGTTCAAGCACGCCTACGAGACCAACGCGACGAACGAGCGTATCAACGTGCTGGCCAACCACGAGCTGGTGCACATCGTGGCACTCGATATGGCCAACACGAAAGACAGGGCTTGGAGGTCTGTATTTCGGGGCAAGGTAGATCCGGTGCAGGCCGAGCCCATATCGATGTTTTACGGTTATTTGACGGCGCCTCGGCGCTATTCGCCACGTTGGTACCATGAGGGCATTGCAGAGTTTATGACCACTTGGATGGCGGGAGGGATTGGACGCGTGATGGGCAGCTATGACGAAATGCGTTTCCGTACGATGGTGCGCGACAATTACCCGATGTATGATGCGATCGGACTCGAAAGCGAAGGCACGACGGTCGATTTCGAGGTTGGGGCCAATTCTTACATGTACGGCACTCGATTCATGTCGTATCTGGCACACGAATATGGACCTGAAAAGCTTATCGAATGGGTTGCGCGTACCGACTCGAGCAAGAGGTACTATGCATCGCAGTTCCGGAACGTATACGGAAAGTCGCTCGACCACAGCTGGTCCGATTGGATTGCCTGGGAGCGCGACTGGCAGAACGCAAATTTGGAGCGCATACGTAAGAATCCCGTCACGCCAGTGCGCAGGTTGACGGAGCGTCCCTTAGGCGGGGTCTCGCGTCCTGTTTATGACCCCTCAACCGGCAATTTTTATGCCGGCATTGCCTACCCCGGTGCCCTGGCGCACATTGCGGAGATCAATCCGCGCACGGGTAGCACGCAGGCTGTCGTGGAAATCGAGGGTCCGGCGCTGCATTTCGTGACGTCTCTGACGATAGATCCCGAACAACGCATCCTGTACTACACCAACGACAACAACAAATGGCGCGACCTCATGTCGTTCGACCTGGGCACACGCAAGGTCACACGTCTGATAAAGGATGCCCGTGTGGGTGACCTTGTGTTCAACCCGGTCGATAAGTCGCTGTGGGGGGTCAGGCACCTGAATGGGATATCGTCGCTGGTGCGTATTCCGCAACCCTATTCGCAGTGGAACCTTCTCCATGCTATGCCCTACGGAGAGGAGCTGTTCGACATCGACATCTCGCCCGATGGATCCCGGCTGTCGGCTGCAGTCACCGATGTGGCCGGCAACAAGAAGCTTCTGGTGATCTCGACCGACTCGCTTATGGCACGAAAATACCGTCCTCAAGTATTGGGTGAATTTGCCGAAAGCTCACCGGCCAGTTTTGTCTTTTCAGAAGATGGCAACTTCCTGTATGGATCTACCTATTACACCGGGGTGTCGAATATCGTACGGTACGATCTTCAGAACCAGAAGCTTGAGTGGCTTACAAACGCCGAGACGGGCATGTTCAGACCGGTGCCTATTCAGGGAGATTCGTTGGTGGCATTTGAGTACACGGCCGAGGGATTTCTGCCCGTTGTGATGGCAGAGAAACCAATCACCAGCGTCGGAGCCATCGAGTACTTGGGTAACGCGATTGCAATCAAGCATTCGGCTGTCACCCGATGGGGTGCACCCTTGCCACCCGTGTCTCGGCTTCATGCCGACAGTTTGATCGTGAGCCGGGGCATGTACGACCCTATGAGGGAGATGAGTCCCAGCGGCATCTACCCGATCGTGCAGGGGTATAAGAACAGTGTTGCGATTGGGTTACGGGGAGACTTCATGGATCCGGTTCGCATGCGGAAATTAAACGTGAGCCTGAGTTATTCGCCCGACGCCGCCGTGCCCGCCGACGAGCGCATTCATGCGGCCGTCAACTTCGATCGGCTCAATTGGTCGATCTTCGGTAACTACAACGGAGCAGATTTTTACGACCTTTTTGGGCCGACCAAAACCAGCCGCAAGGGGTATTCGATCGGAACCCGATACAAGAAGAGTCTGCGATACGAGCCGCCAAGGCTTTCGGATCTCACCGGAAGTGCGGTCTATTACGGAAACCTGGAGCGTCTCCCGGAGTTTCAGAATGTGACTACCTCGTTCAGCAACTTCCTCAGCCTTGCCGGCAGCTTCAACTACCAGAAATCCATGCACTCGTTGGGGGCGGTCGACAGCGAGAAGGGCTTCAAGTGGCAGATAGGATTCCAGAACAACGCCGTCTTGGAAGGCATCGGCGACCAGCGGGTGATGTTCCCACGGGTGTACCAGAATTTTGACATTGGGACGCCGCTGCCCATCAATCACTCGAGCTTCTGGTTGCGCACCAGCACCGGTATATCGTTCTCACCCAAAAGGGAACCATTGGGCAACTTCTATTTGGGCGGCTTCGGAAACAACTGGGTTGACCACCTGCCGCAACGTCGCTACCGTACGATGGCGAGCTTCCCTGGCGTGGAGCTGAATGCCATAGGCGGCACGAATTACGCCAAGGTGATGGGAGAGTGGGTGTTGCCTCCGATTCGGTTCAAGCGCCTTGGGATCATGAGCCTGTATTCGAACTGGTCGCAGCTTTCACTTTTCACATCTGGCTTGGTCACCAACATCGGTTCACCGGTATATCGGTACGGCGCTGCGACCAGCCAACTGCCGGGGTCACCACTTGCTCGTACGCGCGAGCAGCACAAATTCTACAATATTGGAGCCCAGCTCGATTTCAAGCTCGTATTGTTCTCTGTGCTTGACGGCACGCTGTCGTTCGGCTATGCCAATGCCTTCGATTTAGACATGGGCAACAAGCACACCGACGAGTTCATGGTTTCGTTGAAGTTGCTTAGGTGACATCCTATGCCGAAGGCATCTCGCTTTACAAACAAGACCATGTCATCCCGACGGAGTCGGGACCTATCCCCTAGGGATCAATATTAACTACATGATAAAGCTACTTACAGCGCTCCTACCTGTAACTTTTTTCTTACTTGCGCTCAGGCATTTCGACAGCTTCAAGCTAGTGGCATGGCGGGCGTTGGCTGTGGCCATCGTATATGGGGCTTGGAGCGCCGCCATGTCGTACTACGGAAATGGGTGGACGATGGCCATCTTAGAACTCGACCGCAGCCAGTTGGCCCGCTTTGGTGCCCCTGTCGTCGAGGAGATTTTCAAAAGCGTGCTCATCGTGGTTTTTTTGGCGCGCAACAGGGTCGGATTTGTGGTCGACGCGGCCATCACGGGATTCGCCATTGGTACGGGTTTTGCCATTGTAGAGAATTTCTTTTACCTGTACACCGTCGATAACCCCAACATGGCGGTATGGATAGTGCGCGGTTTTGGCACCGCCATCATGCACGGCGGTGTCGTTGCAATGATGGCAATCATCGCAAAGATGGGCTTCGACCGATGGAAGGGGGTTGGACCTCGAACCCTTGCCGTCATGCTTGGGTTGCTCGTGGCGATCGGCATACACATGGCCTTTAACAACCTGATCCTTCCACCCGTGCAGACATCAATGGTCGCGTTCGTGACGATTCCGGTCATCCTGTTGGGCGCCTTCGCCTACAGTGAGCGGCAGACCCGGAAATGGCTCGGTGAAGGGTTGGATAAGGATGCAGAAATCCTCGAGCTGCTCATGAAAGGAGATTTGCCATCGAGCCGTATCGGAGAGTACCTGACATCCTTGCGAGAGCGCTTCGACGGCCCCGTCATGGCCGATCTCATCAACTACATCCGGCTCCATCTTGAGCTATCGGCTCAGGCCAAGGGCGTGCTCATGATGAAAGAACACGGACTCACCCCACAGCCCGATCCTTACATGGATGCCTACTTCGAAGAACTGGAGTACCTGAAGAAAAGCATCGGCAAGACAGGGGTTATGGCGCTTAATCCGCTGCTCGACATGAGCGACCGCGACCTGTGGCAGCTGCGGCTGCTGCGAGAATCCTAATCAATCATTAGCAATTACTAGCAATGACTATCAGTGACTATCAATGATGGTCACGATAAATCACGGGTAATGACTGATAATCATTGATAATGATTGATAGTCACTGCTAATGCCTGCTAATAATTGCTAATTTCGTATCTTTCGCGTCTTGCCGCCGTGGTGAAATGGTAGACACGATGGACTTAAAATCCATTGGACCTCAAAAGTCCGTGCCGGTTCGAGTCCGGCCGGCGGTACATGCTTCGAGAGCTGAGGAGTGAGGATTGAGGATTGAAGTGAGGAATGAGGGATAGAAGTAAGGATGAGCATAGGATTGAGGAGAAGGATAAGGAGAGGATTGCATGATTGAGGGCCAATCCGTAACATGAGGCCATGAGGATTCGAGGATGTGAGGACATCCGCCCATCTGATTATTATTTCCGTCGTTCGTTCACCCTAAGTCGTTGCTCTCTATGAAGAAGACCGTCATGCTCCTGATGGGTTTCGTGCTGCTGTTCACATATGCCGCCGATGCCCAGCGTAATGCACGTGCCACAACTGCACCATCTACGCTCCAATACGATGAATCCCTCTACAATGGGTTGGAGTGGCGGGGGATAGGACCTTTCCGCGGTGGGCGCTCCGCTGCAGTGGCCGGTGTGCCGGGTAAGCCCAATCTGTACTACTTTGGTGCCACGGGCGGCGGTGTATGGCGCACGACCGACGCCGGCACCACCTACGAGAACATCTCGGACGGATTTTTTGGCGGATCGATCGGTGCCGTGGCCGTGAGTGAGTGGGACAACAACGTGATCTACGTCGGCGGCGGCGAGAAGACGGTCCGCGGTAACGTATCCTATGGATATGGCATGTACAAATCGATGGACGCCGGCAAAACCTGGAATCACATCGGCCTGACCGAGTCGCGTCACATCGCCCGTGTTCGCATTCATCCAAGAAACCCCGACTTGGTTTATGTGGCCGTGTTGGGCGACCTGTTCAAGTAGAGCGACGAACGTGGCGTCTACAAGTCGACAGACGGCGGGGCCACTTGGAGAAAGGTGCTCTTTGCCAATGCCGACGCAGGTGCCGTGGACCTTACGTTCGACTCGAACAACCCTCGGATCTTGTATGCCACCACCTGGCGCATTCGCCGCACACCCTACAGCCTTGAGAGCGGTGGCGAGGGTTCCGCGATGTGGAAGAGCACCGACGCAGGCGAGACATGGACGAACATCTCCGGTAATCGCGGACTTCCCGGTGGCATTTGGGGCATTTCAGGGATATCAGTGTCGCCCGTGAACTCGAACCGTGTGTACGCCATCATCGAGAACGAGCGTGGCGGGGTCTATCGCTCGAACGACGCCGGCGAATCGTGGCAGCGTGTGAACGAAGACCGCTCGCTGCGTCAAAGGGCATGGTACTACACCCGCATCGTGGCCGACACACAGGATATCGACCGCGTATATGTGCTCAACGTCTCTTTTCATAGGTCGGACGACGGCGGACGAACCTTTGCCAGTTTCCGCACCCAGCACTCCGACCACCACGACCTTTGGATTGACCCTGCCGACAACAAACGTATGATCGTGGCCAACGACGGCGGCTCGAACATCAGTTTCGACGCCGGCAACACATGGAGCACCTACATGAACCAAAGCACCGTCCAGATCTATCGCGTGGCGACCGACAATGCCTTTCCATACCGTATCTACGGTGCTCAGCAAGATAACTCCACCTTCAGGATCTACCATCGCTCGAGCAGCACGTTCATCACTGAGAGCGACTGGGAGGAAACTGCCGGCAGCGAAAGTGGCCACCTCGCGCCCGACCCGAAAGATCTCGACGTGGTGTACGGCGGCAACTACGGCGGCCTCCTCGAAATGCAGAACCACCGCACGGGTGAGTCTCGCCGTGTCAATGTCTGGCCGAACAACCCGATGGGTCACGGCGTCGAGGACATGAAGTACCGCTTCCAGTGGAACTTCCCCATCTTCTTCTCGCCGAACGACCCCGAGGTGCTCTACACCACCTCAAACCATGTGCACCGCTCTCGCAACGGCGGGCACTCTTGGGAGACCATCAGTCCAGACCTGACCCGCAACGACGCCTCGAAGATGGGTCCATCGGGCGGCCCGATCACCAAAGACAACACCAGCGTCGAATACTACGGAACGATCTTCGCAGCCGGTGAGTCGCCCTTTGAGCCGGGTTTCATCGTCACGGGCTCCGACGACGGACTCGTGTTTGTTTCGACTAATGACGGCGCTGACTGGACCAACGTCACTCCGCAGGGCATGCCCGAGTGGATGATGTTCAACAGTGTGGATTTCGACCCCTTCGTGAAGGGCGGCATCTATGTGGCGGGCACGCGGTACAAGATGGGCGATTACCGTCCGTATCTCTACAAATCGAAAGACTACGGGAAGACATGGACCCTGATCGTGAACGGCATTGACCCAGGCCATTTCACTCGAGTGGTGCGCGCCGACCATAAGCGTCCGGGACTGTTGTATGCCGGAACCGAGACGGGGATGTACATCTCCTTCGACGACGGTGCCAGCTGGAAATCATTCCAAATGAACATGCCCATCGTGCCGATCACGGATCTTACCATCAAGAACGACAACTTGATCGCTGCCACCCAGGGTCGGGGATTCTACCTCATCGACGACCTTACGCCGCTGCACCAGCTGGACACCGAGGTGGCTTCGTCCGACGCCTGGCTCTTTAAGCCGATGCCAAGCTACAGATTTGGGCCAACGGTTGGCTTCGGCCGCACATCGCTCACAGCCGGAACCAACCACCCTGGCGGTGTGATGGTGAACTTCTATGTCGCCGACACCACTAAGGCCCAGGTAAGTCTTGAGTTCATGGAAACGGGGGGCAAGCTGATCAAGAAGTACTCCACTCGTCCAAACACCCGAAATGGCGAGGAGCGTATGTCGCTGTCTCAGCCTGGCATCAACAAGTTTGCATGGAACATGCGCTACCCCGATGCCGAGCGCTTTGATGGGATGATCCTATGGGCGGGTTCTATGAATGGTCCGACTGCCGTGCCAGGCACATACAAAGTACGTCTCACGGTGAACGGGAAGTCGATGGAGAGCGATTTCGAGATCCTCAAGGATCCGCGGGTATCGGTCAGTGTTGCCGATATGCAGGCGCAGTTCGACTTCCTGCAGTCGGTGGTGGCCAAGGTAAGCGAAACCCATGTGGCCATCCGCAACATCCGCACCGTGCGCGAGCAGATCAACAGGGTTACCGAACCTCTGCGCAGCCAAGGCGATGCCATGAAAGACGTCCTGGACAAAGCGAAATCCATCCAGGATGCCATGACCGCCATCGAGGAGGCGCTCTACCAGACCAAGAACCGAAGCGGCCAGGATCCGCTCAATTTCCCGATCCGCCTGAACAACAAGTTGGCACACCTCAACAGTCTGGCCGGAACGGGCAGTTATCCACCCACCGAGCAGATGATCGGCGTCCGTGACGAGCTCACAGTGCTCATCGATGCCGAGCTGGCCAAACTCAAGCGCATCTTCGACACTGAGATTCCGGCGTTCAATGCCTTGGTGAAAGCCAAGAACTTGGATGCGGTGAGTATCGAATGACTCTCCCCCTCATCCCCCTCTCTATTGCACAGAGAGTGGGAGAAAGAAGGTTGTTCGCCGACACCTCGCTTCGCATCGGTGTGTCAGCTCACAATGACACGACATTGTCTTATTAGAAGGGATCACAGCCACGACACGTCGGGGCTGTGATCCTCCCCTGTAAAAAGTAAGGCATTGTCATCCTGAGTTGACACATTGAAACGCGTAGCGTTGAAATGTCGACGAAGGACCTTCAGATCCCTGATCCCCGATCCCTGATCACCGATCCCTGATCACCGAACCAAACTCTTCCCCTTCTCCTGACCCTCTCGGATGGCTAGCTGACCGCAGCCGGCGTCGATGTCGTCGCCACGGCTTCGGCGCACGGTCGCCCGCACGTCGAATTTGACCAATTGGCGCAAGAAGGCGTTGAGACGGTCCTCCTTGGCACGATATAGGGTCACGCCCTCGACGTAGTTGTACATGATGATGTTGACCTTACTGGGAATCCATCGTGCGATCGTGGCCAGATTCTTGGCGTCGTCGGCCGAATCGTTGAACTGGTCGAACAGGAGGTATTCGTAGGTCACGGGCTTGCCTGATCGCTTATAGTAGTGCTCCAGTGCCGCGCGGAGGGCATC
>CAYZWQ010000115.1:3752-9536 GCA_964481355.1 uncultured Chitinophagales bacterium | reverse complement strand
CTCATTTTGGGTTCCACGGGATCTATCGGCACCCAAACATTGCAGGTGGTGCGCGAACATCCCGACCGGTTCAAGGTCCATGCCTTGGTTGCCGGAAACAGTTGGGAACTGCTGGCGAAGCAGGCGCTCGAATTTCAGCCCCGGCATGTTGTGATCGGAAATCGAGGGCATCTGGGGCTGCTGCAGTCGGCCCTTTCATCCACATCGGTTGAGGTCCACTGCGGTGACGACGCCATCTTGGAACTGTGCAACGATGCGGGTTCCGACTTGGTTGTGAACAGTCTTGTCGGTTTTTCGGGGTTTCGTCCAACCTACGAAGCTCTCAAGTCTGGGAAACGCGTCGCATTGGCCAACAAGGAGTCGTTGGTGGTGGGAGGTGAGATCCTACGCGACCAGGTCGGCTACTCGCTCGACACCCTCATGCCTGTCGATTCCGAGCACAGCGCCATATGGCAGTGCCTGGCAGGGGAAGAAATCGCCACTGTCGATCAGTTGGTGATCACCGCAAGTGGCGGCCCGTTTCGGGAGTTTACGGCCGAGCAGCTTAAAAGCGTCACCGTGGACCAAGCCCTGAAGCATCCCAATTGGTCGATGGGCTCGAAAATCACGATCGACTCATCAACGTTGATGAACAAGGGTCTAGAGATTATCGAAGCCTACTGGCTTTTCGGGCTGCCTTTGAGCAAGATCGAGGCCGTCGTTCACCCCCAAAGCATCATCCACTCCATGGTGGTGTTCGTCGACGGATCCATCAAGGCGCAGATGGGGCACCCCGATATGCGGCTTCCGATACAGTACGCATTGAGCGCGCCGACGCGTTGGTCACTTCCGTCCAAGCCCATCGATTGGCGATCGAGACTCGACATGCACTTTGAGCCGGTGGACCCACTGCGGTTTCCATGCATCCGTCTTGCGAGGGAGGCGCTCGAACAGGGCGGCTTTTATCCCGCCGTACTGAATTCATCGAACGAAGTGGCCGTCGAGAAGCTGCTCAAGCGCGAAATTCCGTATATTGCCATTTCGGCTGTTGTAGAAGAAACGATGAATCGTTTCGTTACAAGTGAACCCATGAACATCGAATCTATCGCGCACGTCGATGCCGATGCGCGTCAACTAGCGGCTACAATCGCCCAACGTTACCAAAACTAATCTATGGAATGGATATTTAATCTTCTGAGCACCATCGGCATCTTCATTGCCGCTTTGTTCATATTGGTGCTTGTGCACGAGTTGGGGCACTTCCTCGCCGCAAAGCTGTTTGGCATGCGGGTGGAGCGCTTCTCGATCGGCTTTCCTCCCAGGGTTTTCGGCAAGAAGATTGGCGAGACCGACTACTGCATTTCGGCGACCCCACTCGGTGGATACGTCAAGATATCGGGCATGGTCGACGAGAGCATGGACACCGAACAACTGGCTGAGGACCCCAAACCGTGGGAGTTCAGATCTAAACCCGTATGGCAGCGCATCATCGTGATTGTGGCAGGTGTGGTGTTCAACATGATCCTCGCCGTGTTGATCTATGCCGGTATTTTGATGACCTATGGTGAAGCCAACATCCCCGTGGCCAACATCAAGGGAATCTATGTGGAGCAGGGCAGCCTTCCAGACGAGTTGGGATTCCAGACGGGTGACAAACTTGTGGGGGTAAACGGCAAAAAGGTGACCTATTTCGGAGAACTTCTCGCCCCCGCCGAAATCACCCGTGGCGACGTCAGCTACACCGTCGAGCGGGGTGGACAGGAAATTGTGATCCCTATTCCCGGCGACTTTATCGACCGGCTCAACAAGGAGCGGTCGTTCATAGAACTTACTCAGGCACTTCCACCTGTTGTTGGATCCGTGTTGGCCGGGGCGCCGGCTGACAAGGCAGGGCTTGCCAATGGCGACACCATTATGGCGGTCGACGGGCGTCCCATTGAGTTCTGGACGGAGATGACGTCAATCATACGTGCCTCTGACGGAAGCTTGGCATTCACGATACGACGTAACGGCGCCGACACCACGATCGCAGTGACGCCCAATCCTGATACCAAGACCATCGGCATCGGCACCGTCAGCGCGGCCGACTATTTCGGCGCTGTGTTCACAAGCCATGGTTTCTTTGCCTCGTTTGGACGCGGCGCCGCTCAAACATGGGACACTACGGTCGGCATCTTGAACGGATTCGGGCGCATGTTCTCCGGCGACATCTCGGTACGTGAGAACTTGGGTGGCCCAATCGCGATCGCCAACTATACGAAGGAGGCGACCGAAGGAGGTGGCTGGCTCGGATTCTGGAACATAACGGCATTGTTGAGCATCACGCTGGCCATCATGAACCTATTGCCCATCCCCGTGCTCGACGGCGGACACTTGGTGTTCCTGATCTATGAAGGCATCACACGCCGAGAGCCTTCGATGAAGGTGCGGATGGTGTTGCAACAAGTCGGTTTCATCATGATCATCGGTCTGATGATCTTCGTGACCTTTAATGACATTGTGAGATTCGCAGGATTCTGATGTTCGCAAAAGAAGGATACACCATTATTGCAACGACGGCCGGCATCTCGCTGGTGCTGTCGATGATCGGGTTTTGGCTCGGCAACCGCTGGAGCTGGGTCCTTTATGTGCTGGCTGTCGTGTTGATGCTCTTCGTGCTCAACTTTTTCCGCGATCCCGAGCGCACCACCCCGACTGGATCCGACTTGCTCATCGCACCGGCCGACGGAAAAGTCGTGCAAATTGTGCAGCTCGAAAACGCCAAGTACGTCGATGGTCCCGCCACGCAGGTCAGCATCTTTTTGTCGGCATTCGATGTGCACGTTAACCGTATCCCCCTCAACGGCGTGGTAGAATATGTGCACTATTATCCCGGCGAGTATTTGTTAGCGTGGCACGAAAAGGCATCCGAACTGAATGAGCAATCCCAATTCGGTCTGCGCCATGAATCTGGGACAAAGATCCTGTTCAAGCAAATTACCGGATATGTGGCACGCCGTATCGTGTATCACATCTCCGAAGGCGACACGGTTACAGCCGGAAACCGGTTCGGCATGATGAAATTCGGTTCGCGCATGGATATCATTGTCCCCGCCAATGTCGAGCTTGATGTTAAGGTAGGCCAGCGGACAGTTGCCGGCGAAACGATCATGGGCCGTGTGAAATGAACAGCCGACAGACGCTTACCAGTCCGCAGCGTCATATCCGTGCACGGTACAACGCACGCCTGAGGAACCGGCTAAATAAGCCCATTCCGAGGTCGGTGGTTCCGAGCTTTTTTACGCTCATGAACCTTTTCTGTGGATTCTTGGCCATCGTGCAGATTTATGAGGGCCAGGTGGTCTACGCGGCATGGCTGATCGTGGTGGCCGGGCTCTTCGACGTGGTCGACGGTTTTATGGCCCGCATTGCGAACGGCACGTCCGAATTCGGCATAGAGCTCGATTCCCTCGCCGACGTCGTGTCGTTCGGTGTGGCACCTGGCTTCCTGATCTATCATTTCAGCCTTGGCGAGCTGTCGACCCTGGGTGTGATTCTCAGCACGTTCCCCGCATTGTTTGGAGCCGTGCGTCTGGCACGCTTCAACGTCGAAGCCCGCAACGGAGGGAAGATCGACTATTTCAGGGGGCTTCCAATACCGGCACAGGCGATGATACTTGTGGCATTTGTACTGCTGTTCCACGACGGAGACCCATTTTTCGACAGCCTCAAGAACGGCGTGAACACGGTGCTCATACCGACGGTGATCATCCTCTCCGGACTAATGGTCACTACCATACCCTTCGACAAAATTCCCCGCTTCAATAAGAAGATGGGACATCAGGACCGTATTGCGATCCTCTTCTTCCTCTTCTATCTGCTGCTGATCGCTGTCTTCCGTCACTACGGACTGATGATCGCATTTGCTATATTCATCCTTCGAGGCTTGGGACGCGGTGCAATCAAGTTTGTCAAGGAGTTACGGGAAGAGGATCCGAACTCGTAGATGAGCTCTCGATCACAGTGTGGCCTTGAAATAGCTGATCGTTTGCTTGAGGCCGCTCTCCAGTGATATTGTTGGCTCCCAGTCCAGCAGTTGCTTCGCCATGCTAATATCTGGTTTACGTTGCATGGGGTCGTCGGACGGCAACGGCTTAAACACGATCTGAGACTTGGAATCGGTCATTTCGATGACCTTCTTGGCAAGTTGAAGTATCGTGAACTCACCGGGGTTCCCCATGTTGATCGGGCCTGTGACTGTGTCGTCGGTCTTCATCATGCGGATCATGCCTTCGATCAGGTCGTCCACATAGCAGAAGCTCCGCGTTTGGCTTCCGTCCCCATAGATGGTGATGTCTTTATTCTGCAGTGCCTGTACAATGAAGTTCGAAACGACCCTGCCATCGTTGGGGTGCATCCTCGGTCCGTACGTGTTGAAGATGCGGATGATCTTGATGCGGACCTGATTCTGCTGGTGGTAGTTGATGAACAGCGTCTCCGCCGCCCGTTTGCCCTCGTCGTAGCATGCGCGTTCACCGATCGGATTGACATGTCCCCAATAGGCCTCCGTCTGTGGATGCACCTCCGGATCGCCATACACCTCGCTGGTAGATGCTTGCAGGATTTTCGCTTTGATCCTTTTCGCCAGCCCCAGCATGTTGATGGCTCCCATCACCGATGTTTTCATCGTCTTGATGGGGTTGTACTGATAGTGGATGGGCGATGCGGGACAGGCCAGGTTGTAGATTTCGTCGACCTCCACGAAATACGGCATGGTCACGTCGTGGCGCACCAACTCGAAATAGGGATGTTGCAGCAGGTGAACGACGTTGCTTTTCTGCCCTGTAAAATAGTTGTCGAGCGCGATGACCTCATTGCCCTCTTCCAGGAGCCGTTCGATCAGATGTGACCCCAGGAAACCGGCACCGCCGGTCACGAGTATACGCTTTCCCATAAGATGAAATGCCTTAGTTGCCGGCAGCCGCCGCTTGATTGCGCTGGCTTGATCTGAAAGGTAGCGAATTAACGGAAAACTCGTCAAATTGCATGGTCCGGTATGCGCTCGATCCCACGAATGCGAGGAGTTTTTCAAAAACCTCCACCTCCATGTACCCGCTTTGCTGGCCGATCGTCGTCCCTTTCTTGTCGATGAAGACCGTGCTCGGGTAGGTGCTCACGCCAAGGAGCTGGGCGAAGTCGCTCATGCTGATTTTCCGGCCGTTGTACACGATCTCCTCATCCGATTCGGCGTTGATGCGCACCACGTAGAAGTACTCGTTTACCACCTGCCCGATTCGGGCATCGGGATAGACTTCATTTTCGAGTTTCTTGCAGTAGGTGCACCAGTCGGTGTACACGTCGACGATGATTTTCTTGTCGTTGCTCTCAGCCAGCTTTTGAGCCTTGGCCATGGTGAAGTAATCAAAATCCCGTTCACCGTCACCGCTTCCCGAGCAAGATGACAACAATGCCACTACGAGGCCCAATAAAATAATTCTGCCGAAATTCATGGAGCTAATGTAGAATAGACGCTCAGAAGAGCCAATTTTTCATGCTGCCAATTTAAGGAATCAGCGGCAATTCTCATTCCAGCCTCTAGCTTTTTATTGTTTTTTAACGATTCGTACGATTTCATGAGAGATTGTAAATCTCCGTCCTCGAGGAGAATCCAACCAATGAAATATTCGTTCATGATGCGCCGAATTTCGGGTAGATTCGAGCTCGCTACGGGCAGACCGGCCTGCACATACTCGATCAGCTTGTTGGGAAGGGCATAGTAGTAGCTCAATGAAATCGGCTCGATCATGCACAGGCCCAAATCACAGG
>CAYZWQ010000115.1:0-3742 GCA_964481355.1 uncultured Chitinophagales bacterium | reverse complement strand
GAGCATGTCTGGGTCAAGCTGGCCCATCCAGAGTATCTGCTCCTCAACATGCAGCTCCTGTGCTTTCTCCCTGAGCTCGGCTTCGTACGGACCCTGACCGCATATGACCAGTCCCCAGTCGGGTATGCCGACCAAGGATTCGATCGCAGCATCCAAGCCGCGTCCACGCTGTATGTAACCCTGATACAGCAGGCATTTTGGATGGAAGCGCTTGAACTCGGCCAACTCTTCGGGTACTCCGATATGGTCAATATCTGCGGGAGGATCGCTGAAATTTCGCACGACGTGGGGCGTCGCATCGAGTCTGTATCGTTCTTTGAGTTCCTCGGCGATACCCTTGCACACGGTAATCACGGCATCCGCCTTCGAAATACGGCTCAGCTCAACAATGCGCCACATAAGTTTGGTGACGGGCCGGTGCGCCACGTGGATCGATTCCGTGTATAGCTCGTGGCTGTCGTAGATGAGTTTCGCACCCATGCGAGCGGCAGCCTTGCTGCAGGGAATCAGGGTGTCAAGGTCGTGGGAATGCACGATGTCGGCGTTCAGCTTTGCCATTGTGCCACTGAATGCCAGCATCATGTCGCGAAACCGCAGATTGCCAGACCGATGGCGAAGATGAGGCACGACAAGTTGTACACCGTCCATTTCCGTCGTCGAAGTTCGGCCATAAGTCGGATCAACTTCGGGGGAGACGCAGAGCACGGTGACCATATAGCCAGCCTCAGCAAGGGCCGTAGCCTGATTGCGCACACGCCGATCGTGCACATAGTCGCTGTGTACGGCCATGATCACGCTAGCCATCGTCGTACTACTTTAGGGCGTATCTGAGTCCGAAGGAAATCGCACTGCCGAACCCGTCGTTGAAGGGGACGAAGGCAAAGTCGGCTTCGACCCCAAAGCGCCGAACACCGGCGCCCACGCTGAAGGGGCGGCTCGTGTCGTTGGTTGAAAAGCCCAAGCGCAGGTTCAATAGATTGGCGACGTCTGCTCTGATGGCCGTGTTGATCCATGGTGAATCGGTCGATTTGACGAATCCGGGAATATCCTCCTGAAAAGGGGACTGTTCCTGGTCAATCCATTCGACCGGCTTCACAAAATCGGCCGCGACCGAAATCAATACGGGGATTTCGGTGGATCCATCCACCGAGAACTGAACGGCCTGAATTTCGGCGCCAACCTTTATGCGTCCAGGAACCTCACTGCGGCTTGCATTCAGGGGATCCATTTTGCCGATGGACGTGGCCGCAGCCGCCAGTCGTAGCCTGTCGTCGAGCAGGGATGTCGTTGCGCCGGCATTGAAGGCAAACCCACGCGCACTCGAGAGATAGACCTGCTCATAAAGGTACATGCCAGTTGCTCCGAGGCTCACAGGACCCATATTGCGAGCCACCGAGGCTGCAAACGCGTAATACTGCCACGAAAAGGAACCGTTGGAGCTACCTGGTACCGTTCGTGCCTCAATATCGTCGATCAGGGACGTATATACGCCAAATGCTATTGCATTGTTGTTGCGGCGAAAATTGACCGCCCCCTGAATGTTACGCGTGTCGGCGATCCAAAACGTATGTGTCGCGCTCAACGACGACGATTCTTCCAATGCCAAATTGGCGGGATTCGAGAAAAGGGAAGGCGCCCCAAGCAACACGGCCGTCTTGGTCTCCGACATGCCCAGCGACAATGGATCTGCGCCGATTTCGAGAAATCTCAGGCCCCCTGCGGTCTGTCCCAAACCAGCCGTTGAGACGGTGAGCAGCATCAAAAGTGTCAGGATGAGGTGTTTCATAAGTTGAGGCGTATGGCAAATGCGTGCATGAACGATATCCCGCCCGGCTCGCGGGTAACCGAGTAGTCGACCGAGGGCGACATGACATCGAGGGGGAGATGGACGCTGAAACCGAGGCTCATCCGCTGGTTGTCCTCAAAATAGCCCAAATCACCGATGTTGTAGCCAGCTCTTAGTGTGAGCCGTTCGTGGATGTGATGGCGTGCTCCGATTCGCAGTTTGCGGGTTGACGTCGAAATCTCCGTCTCCCGATCAAATGGAATGGGGTAGTCGAACTCCGTCTCGACCGACCGATCGATCACCACGGAATTCTGTACCTGCTGCTCGAGCTCCATGCTCACCAGAAAGACGTTGCTGGTGCGGTATGACGCCCCGAGCGTAACCCTTGTGGGCCAGCTGTTGGAAGTGTTCGTGCTTCCTGCCGTACCGTACAAGTCGGCGGTGTTCCATATGGTCTCTGCAAACAAATCTTGCACGGCAAATCCGATCTTAAGCTTCTCGGACGGCGTGATAAGCATCCCCAGATCCATGCCGAAGGCCTTCGATGCCGAAACGTCCTGATGATAGTCGGCAAAGTTCAGCTTGAGCGAGGCTCCCAGTCGCACATTTTTGCCGGGCTTGATGCCGAAGCTTGTGAAGAGCTGGTAGTCGTGGACGGCGTACATTTGTGTGTGGTATCCACTTGATGTGCGTCCGTCGATGTCTTTGACGTTGGCGTTCATCACCCCGACGTACAACCCAGCATTCGGTGGCAGACGAAGGGCGGCGCCGAGCGTGTTCAACGAACGTCCGAATCCCATCACGGCCGATCCGATGTCGACCTGTGTGGCTGTGACGTCGGCCGCATGTGCCGGATTATGGTACGTGTAAATGCCCTCGTCGGTGACCGACACGAGCGCGTTGCCCATCGCGATGCCACGCGGATTGAATCCGAGGCGTGTGTGCGAGCCGGCAAATCCACCGCTTTGGGCAAACAGGCTTGTCGGGGATGACAAGAGCAAGAGCAACGGCAGGAGCAAGAGCAAGAGCGACGGCAAGAGCAGGAGCGAAGGCCTGAAGAAGAGCAGCGGCAAGGGCGAGAGCAATCGATGTCGCAAAGGCATTAGTGAGCGCAGAGGATGTTGACGTTTCATTCGAGCACCAGAATTTTGCCGTTTGCGGTAGAACCGTTCGTCTTTACCTGATAGAAGTAGCTGCCGTTTGCAACCTTGCGTCCAAGGGCATCGAAACCGTCCCATACGGCTTCGTGAGGGCCGGCAGGCAGATTGCGGCTGTCGAGCTCGCGCACCAAGTTCATGCCAAAATCGTAGATCCGTATCGTAGTGGTGCCCGATTGCGGTACATCGAAGGCGATGCGGAGTTCTCTGTGCTGGCGATGCGAGAAAGGATTGGGGTAGGCATAGGTGTCGACGTCTGGGCTGTCTTGCTGGAACACATTTCCTTCGCCTGGCAACAGATTGACACGTGTGATGCTCCATGTCTGCCCACCGTCGGCAGTGCTCGCAATGCCGTCGGAAGTGCCCACCCATAGAATGTTGCCTGCCTTTGTGACCGAATAGAATACGGTTCCGTTCTTGAGGCGCGCATTTGCGCTCACGATCTGGCGTACCTGCTCCCAAGTGCTCCCGTTGTCGCGCGTGATGAACAGGCCGTTGTCGCCGGCCGCGTAGATCGTGTTGCCGTCGAATGCGATATCGTAGATCTTTTCGCCGGCCAGGTGTTGCTCGAACGTGACTCCAAGGTCTCCGGTGCTCACAATTCCGAAACGCTCGCCCTGAAGGCCGCCAACCCAATTGGTCATCCAAACCCTGCCGGTTGACTGATCCTGCTTGATGCGGATCACCCAGTTGCCGAGCATGCCGTTGCGGGCGCCACTGCTGATCACATGCCTCCAGCGGATGCGGTCGGCCGATGCCGTCAAAGCGTTGTCAGAGATATTGATGCCACCAGCCGTAC
>CAYZWQ010000114.1:0-9688 GCA_964481355.1 uncultured Chitinophagales bacterium | reverse complement strand
AGACCTTCACACAGTGGAATACCGATGTCAACTCGTTCCGATTCAACACGGATCCCATGTCGAAATCGATCCCTTTCGTAATGGGTTTGAAGGAAGGGAAGGCCTGGGGCATCTACTACGACAACACTTGGAGGAGTGAAATTGATTTGGGTGCCCAATTGAACACCCATATTGGGTTTTATGCAGACGGTGGTGAACTGCGCTATTATCTCTTTTCGGGTCCCACTCCCGCCGATGTCGTGCGTAAGTTCACCGAGTTGACAGGACGCTCAAACATGCCGCCGATATGGACGTTGGGGGTCCAAGTGGTGGGTCTTGGTCAAATGTCGGAACCAGAAGTGTACACAATTGCCAACGAGTATCGTGGAAGGAAGATCCCCCTCGATGCCATCCATTTAAATCGGACACATACGGCTGATTACCGATCATTCACCTGGGACGGCGAAAAATTTCCGAATGCGCAGGCGGTGGTTGAGGAGATGGGCAACCGTGGAATCAAAGTCGTGCAGAGCATCGATCCCGGCATCAAGGATGATGCTTTCTTCGATGTCCGTAACGATGGAATTACCCAGGATGTGTATATCAAATATCCTGATGGTACAAATCTGTCCGGCGACACATGGGCAGGGCGCTCGTTATTCCCTGACTTTTCGAAACCGGCGACCAGACAATGGTGGGCGGCATTGCACCAACGGGGTATCGGCGACGGCATCTCTGGATTTGTGTTGACCATGAACGAGCCACGCATGTTTACCGGAAACACATTGGCGGCAGTTGCCGAGTACGACAATGAGGGCAGGGGTGCCGGGCAGCTCGAAATGCACAACCAATATGCGCTTCTGATGGCGAAGTCCTCTTTTGAAGGATTACGAAAGGCATCGCCAGATAAACGCATCTTCCTGAAATCGAGGTCTGGGTTTGCCGGCATCCAACGTTATGCGAGTGTTTGGAACGGACTGAACTCTGAAAACTGGAGTGAGCTGACATTGACGCTTCCTATGATTATGGGTGTCGGATTCTCGGGAGTGCCAGGTGCCGGAATGCGCGTCGGTGGGACCATCGAGAAAATTGGCCCTGAGCTCTACTCGAGATCCTTGCAGCTGGCCTCAGTAATGCCACGCATGGAGCTAAACTCGCACCATGACCAAATTGTGGCCGATCCATGGAGCTATGGTCAAGCTTTGGAAAAGGTGAATCTCGCATTTTTGAACATGCGATACCGCCTCATTCCGGCGATGTACACCGCATGGTGGCAACACACGCGCACCGGAGCCCCAATCATTCGTCCGATGATTTGGAACTGGCCGGCAATATCAGGCGTGGTTCAGATCGATGATCAATTTATGCTGGGAGATCACGTAATGATTGCACCAGTTTTGAGCCCGGGCGTGAGTGAACGATCTGTTTACCTTCCCGAAGGATTGTGGTACAAGTATCACACCCGAGAAAAGATCACCGGCGGGCTGAGATATGTGGAAATGGCACCGACGCCCGAAAGTCTCCCTAGCGCAGGCGACGAGACGTTGCTGTTACGATCAATGCCCATGTACGCACGTGCCGGAGCAGTCGTCGCCGAGCGCGAACCTATGGAACATGTTGGACAAAAGCCCATCAAAGAGCTGCAGCTGCAGGTGTTTGCAGGCGGCAACCAAACGAGTTATCTGTACGAGGACGACGGAGAGTCGTTTGCCTATGAACGAGGCAGTTACCGGGCATTGACGTTTGTCACTGAGGCATACAGAGGTGGATTTCGAATCAGGGTTACATCGGAGGGGCAGTACGACGAAGCCGCAGCGCGTTTTTCATATCTGATTCACGGCTTGGATCGTAAGCCGGACCGCATTACGGTAAATGGAAGAAATATTGTATACTTTTACGAACCAAGAACGAATACGATCGTCTTCAAAATCTCAGCCGGACCCACCGATATCAATATTATTTACCAATAGAGCATGTACAATACCGGACGCATAGCAAGGTCATTCTATTCTATCTTGTTGTGCCTTACGGTGGTAGTTGCTGTCCCGAATTTTTCCGGTGCCCAGTCGTTCTCGGCTGAAATGGTTGACATGTGGCTTGTCGAAGACGGTCTGCCGCAACATACGGTAAACGACATTGTAAAGACAACCGACGGTTACCTCTGGATTGGCACCGAAGGCGGGCTGGCTCGTTTCGACGGGTTTACGTTTAAAACATTCGACAGAAGCAACACACCCGTGTTGACTACTAACAGAGTACGGGCACTGGGGGCTGATTCAAAAAATCGACTGTACATCGGCACCCTCGACGGCGGAATCGGGTATTACGAAAACCACAGATTTCAATTTCTCAACGAACGGCATAATCTTGGAGATGTCATCGTCAACTCCATAGTAGTCGACAACCTGGACAGAGTCTGGTTCAGTTCGTACGAAGACATAATCCGATGCTTTGATGGCGACACGGTTTGGTCCGTTCCCATGCCAGTGATCGAAAAACAGGCCGTGACCCACCTGCTCAGCGACGGAAACGGCGAGCCACACGCCGTACATACGAAGTACTTTTTCAAGCTGGAGCTCGATGGACCCAAAGTGCTTTTTGAGCCTGTGGGAAATGAGGAGTTAAGATCGGCCATATTCGATAAAACCACCGATTCCTTTTGGCTGCTCACAACCGAGCGACTGCTCAAAATTAACGACACCGTTCACGACGCCAAGATCGACCCTGAGATGTTGCGCGGTTATCGGATTCGTTTGATACAGGATGTGCCCGGAAGGCTCATCGTGTCCATAAACGACCAAAGCAGTGCTTATGATACGGTTGCTGAGAAATTTATTAATGACCCATCGATCATTTTTTCCGACAAGATAAAGGGAGTAAAGTGTTCATTCGTCGATGAGTACGGGAATCGTTGGTTTGGGTCGTTGACCGACGGCCTGATTCGAATCCGCCCAAATGCGTTCGGATTAGTTTCAACGAGTGAGCAGTCGACCAACGAGAACGCCATAGCAGTTTACAAGGGCAAATCGGGACGATTATGGCTCTCATACCAGAATGAAATATTCTATAGGGTGGATCCGGATGGCAACATCACACCGCATGAGTTGCCCCCAGATGTAAACGGCTTGGTATACAGCTTTTTTGAGGGTTCTGATGGTACCACGTACTTGGGTTCGTTTGAAAAGGGCATCTACCGGTACGACAACGGCGAGCTCACACAGATCGCATTTCCTGACTCAGGTTACCGATGGGTGTACGGCTTTTTCGAGGACAAAAACTCCATAGTGTGGATATTGACTCGCGAGGGGCTTTTTCACTTGACTGATGGATCAATAAAAAATGTACCCGGTTTACCAGCAAAACTGTCGAAGGGACGGTTCTCGTTTGTGACTGAGCTGACGGACGGTTCGTTGATATTCAGCACGGAAGAGTCCCTCTACAAGCTTCACAAAGGTAGTTGGACTCAGTTATGGGTCGACAATGATGGTGGCAAGGTTTTTTTTAGGGGCATCGTTGAAATTACCGATAACAGAATCGTTGCAGGCACCTACGGAAATGGTCTACTGGTTGTAGATCTGAATACTGGTGAGAGCAACAGAATAACAAGCCAGCAAGGATTGCATGACAACGTTGTTTCCTACTTACATCTCGACAAGGACAATTACCTGTGGATGAGTGGAAACAATGGTCTGTCGCTCTTGTCAATACAAGAACTTGATCGATACTTGTCCGGCTTTCAGAGCAGAGTCCATCCTGCCATGTTCAACAGAAAAGACGGTTCACCCTCGAATGAATTTCATGGAGGTTACCAAAACTCTGCACTGTTGATATCGGAATCCGAAATCGTTTTTCCGTCCATCAACGGGTTCGTTTCAGTTGACTTGAAAAAATTGACACCTTCTGGTATCGTACCGGATCCTCTCGTCGAAAATTTTGTGTACGGCTCAGTGAGTCATTATCCGGATGGAGTCATAGCGCTTCCCTACACTGACGGAAGGCTTGAAATTGGATTTGCTGCCCCTTATTTCGAATCGAATTCCGAACCGGTCTACCGTTATATGCTCCAGGGATTCGACGAAAATTGGAACGAGACGGGATCCCAAAAAAGCACCATATATCCCAGATTGGAACCTGGTTCGTACACCTTTACACTTCAGACCGGCTTGAGAGGGGGTTTGTGGAATCCTCATGCGAAGCAGATCGTCGTTGAGATCATACCACCGTTCCACAAATCGAACCTCTTCAAATTCCTTATGACGGTTTTATCGTTGGGTTTGCTCGGTCTGGTTGCGATGGTCACGATTCGCATGTACAATGCGCAGCAAAATCAACGGTTCAAGCAAGTCATGGATGCCCAAGAGGCTGAACGCCGCCGCATTGCGGCCGACCTGCACGACAGTGTGGGTCAATCGTTGTCGTCTGTAAAGATGATGTTGAATTACGCGCAACACAAGAACTCGGGTCCGGACACCGTTCGCGACATGATTGTACAGTCGCAGGCTGTTATCGACAGTCTAGCCGACGAGATCAGAACCATTTCCAATAATTTGGCACCCGCGTCATTGCGCAAGTTCGGGCTTGAAACGGCAATGGAAGAACAAATTCATAAGGTCAAGATTGATGACCGTTATCATATCAATTTTATTAGCATGATGCGAGGAGGAGAATTGGACGAAGACCTCCAATTGGCCATATTTCGGATATTTCAAGAGCTGCTCGCCAACAGCATCAAGCACTCAAATGCCAGCGAGATCAGCGTACAGCTCATCGAGCATGATGACGACATCAGTTTTACCATCGAGGACGACGGTGTCGGATTTGATTTTCAGGAGGCACTCAGGTCGAAATCTGGCAACGGCCTTCACAACATCATTTCGCGAGTCTCATTGATTGGTGGTAAATTGCAGTTCGATACCTCGGCCGACAGCGGAACAACCGTAACCATTCAAATACCCACAAACGGATCCACCCATGCTTGACAGAAAACCCATCAGGGTGCTGCTGGCCGACGATCATACGATTTTGCTCGACGGCTTGTCTATGGTATTGAATCAATACCCAAACATTGAAGTCGTGGGGGTGGCACACGATGGCTCTGAGGCCATCAAGCAGCTTTATGAGACTCAAGCCGATGTGGTTCTTATTGATGTCCAAATGCCCCAAATGGATGGGTTTCAGACAGCCAATGTAATCAGGGACAATTTCCCGAATGTAAAGATCCTTGTTCTCAGCATGCATAACGATCGTCCCTACATCGAACGGATGTACCAGATAGGGGCATCCGGATATCTCTTGAAGACGGCGAGCATCGACGAAATATTGGAGGCCATCGAAAAGGTGCACCGGGGTGAACTGCACTTTTCGAACGACGTGATCCTCACCGTTTTGAACTACAACAGGAGCCAAAATTCGCCTGTCATCAAATTGACCCGCCGTGAGCGTCAAGTAATCGAACTGATCGCAAAAGAGCACAGCAATGTCGAAATCGCCCAGTTATTAAATCTGAGCGTTGAAACGATCAATACATATCGTAAAAACTTGCTGAAAAAGACCGGCGTGAAAAACACGGCCGGCCTTGTTCGTTATGCGTTCAATCAGGGAATCGTGACTACTAAAAACTAGTTCAGCGGTCGTCCGTCAAAAGCACGCTCCCGGTACGAGCGTCGAAGAGATGGGTAGTGGCGTGTGTCGTTGGCAGATCCAGTGTGGTGGTCTGCCCATTTTTGAACGTTATCTTGTGTTCTCCACCTCGTTTCGTGTGGTAAACCACCAATCCGTTACCGGCATATATCACATCTCCGGTCGATTCAGTGTACAGGTGGGCACCAGCCTCTTTGAAGATATTGCGCATGGTGGCGGCGTCGGTCACGGGGAAAGACGCATACCAGGATGTATGATTTTCGAATGTCTTCTTTACCAACGCCGGGCTTCTGTCATGGCTGAAACGCGCGTATACCGAAGCATCCGGGTCCTGGGGGATGAACATCGGTTTCAGGGTCGTGTCCGGTCGGCCCCAGTACGTCTTCAGGGCATAGGGTTTGGCACCCGGTATGATCGTGCTGTCGGGCAACACCCTTGGGAATGGGAACGCATCAGGACCTCTCACGATGGTTATCCCGGTAGCCAGGCCGATACGGTTCACATCCAAACTGTTGCCGTCAGTAAAGCCTGGAGCATAGAACCAAACAAGGTGCCTGTCGTTATTGGCGGCAAGAGCCTTAATTTCTTCGATCTTCTCATTCGACAAATGATAGGTGTTGCCGAACACGATCACTTTATATGGGCTTAGATCGATGTCGTCCAAATCGTTCAAGTGGACCGACTCAAATGAACCACCGGAGTAGAATGCCGCTAATGTTGCCCAATTCACCGCCGTGTTCGAGAGTGCATCCGAGAATCGCCTCGACGAAGTGTGGTAATAAACCTCCGTGTCGTAAACAAAAAGGATATCGGATTCCATTTGGTATGGTTCATGCAGTTTCGACTCATACACTTCGCGCATTTTTGCCACATCGGTCATCAGATCGGGATGATCCCACCAGCCGTACTTGCCACGATGCCGTTGCAATGGATTGTCGAATATGACACCGCCGGGACCGAAGTCGAAGTACCAAAGGCCGTTACCCTTCACCAGGCTCCATAGTACATTTCGCTTCATGACGGCGATGCTGTTGTCGAGTTCCGACTGATAAACGGGGGACACCTTGCTAAGTAACACCGGCTGTTGGTCCATCTCATCAAGCCACACCTTGCCGTGCTGCCTTACGGTCTGAAGGAGTCCGCGTGAACGGTATGGGTGACCCGGAAGGTGCGCGTCGGGCTCGTAAACTTGTGGCGCTGAGACAAAGTCGACATGCGGCGACTCAAGGACGGCATGATAATCTAAATGGCCACCCGAGGCTTCACGTCCAAACACTGAAAAGTAATACCCCCAGAAGGTGCCCACGATAATTGGCCTGTCCCAGTTGGTTTTAACCAGTTCTGCAAAATACAGTATCCTGTTGGTAACCAGCTCATGCTGGGCACGATAGTAGTCGCCTACCCATTTCTCTGATACGGGATCTCGAAATAGCCCCTCTTTGGCAATTCTGTCCTCCATGTCGGGCACCCGGGCCGTTTCGATGGTCACATCGTCCCTGTTCCAAGCCGCCTGAAGTTCGGCGTCGCTTCCGTATGTATTAGTCAGCCAAGTCTTGAACCAGCGATGCATTGCCTCGCTTTGGTCCGGCTCATTGTACATGAAGCCCCAATAGTGCCATTCGCCGTACACGCCGCCCGCGATGTGAATGCCTGCCAGATACGAGGCTTCGGGAGTGCGCTTGAATTCATCCAAAAAACGGACGGTCATTTTTGTGGCATCCTCCATCCATTTTTCGGATGCGAGGCTTTCACGTCTCTGAGCCCTGAAGTCGTCGTCGATGATCCGCTTGAAACCGTAGTCGACTCCCACTTGATATTCGTCGACGTCGGAATAGACCGTCATTTCACCCAAGTTTTGATCGCGCCACCATTCCGGCATGTGGAAGTGATAGCGTAGATACACGGCTGCTCCCGGGCAGACTTCCTGAACGCCTTGCACCTGTTTACGGGCGGGTGTTATGTCGAAGGTGCCATCTTCGAACCACATGTTCTCAAGGAATATGGTGAGGTAGTACTGGTTTACTCCGGCGTCGCAGAACTGCTTAATATTCCATTGTGGAACCTCTTCCCACGACCATCTTCCACCCGGTATGTCAGGCAGGGCATAGATGTAGGGGATCTGCGGTTCACCGTTGATGTGGATGGTAGGGTTGCCTTGATACTGCTTGACTTCGCCTGTCAAGGGAAGGCCTCCGAACATCGAAGTCTGTGGTTCGGACGTGCAACCAGCCAAAACTGCCACAAGAATTATGAGTAAAACACGCATGGGATTAAAACTAGGGATGAACTTTAAAGCAACGGCCAAATTATAGTATTTTCCCGATTATCCCCAATCAAGTCGTGTTGCGCTTCGAAACATCCAAAAATTTTTGCCATGGGCCATAATAAAGACGCATTTTTTCAGATCATTTCATCAGCCCACACCTTTAAGGGCGACTCGATACTGCTTGGCGCGGGCATGTTAGACGGTGAGGTTGTGCCAGGAACCCATGTAAAGCTGCCTCTGAAGATGATGAACCGGCACGGCCTTATTGCTGGCGCAACGGGATCAGGCAAGACCAAGACGCTTCAAATTTTGGCTGAACAGCTCGCGAACAACGGTGTTCCGTCACTGTTGATGGACATTAAAGGCGATCTGAGCGGCATAGCAAAGCCCGCCGAATCTCATCCCAAAATTGAGGAGCGCCACCATAAAATCGGCGAACCGTTCAAAGCGTCGTACAGCACGGTGGAGCTGCTTTCGCTATCCGACGAGCCAGGAGTGAGGCTCAGGGCGACTGTGTCTGAGTTTGGACCCGTGCTTTTTTCAAAAATACTGGGACTGAACGACACCCAAGGTGGGGTGGTCGCCCTCATCTTCAAGTATTGCGACGACCATAACATGCCTTTGCTCGATTTGCAGGACTTCCGCAGGGTGACGCAATATCTGAACAACGATGGCAAGGCCGACCTTGAAAAAGAGTACGGCATGATATCATCGGCCTCGATCGGGGCAATCCTGCGCAAAATCGTCGAGTTGGAGCAGCAGGGTGCGGAGGTGTTTTTTGGGGAACCCTCGTTTGAGGTAGACGACCTGGTGCGGGTCGACGACCGTGGCCGGGGTGTTGTCTCCGTATTGAGACTTACGGATTTGCAGGACAGACCCAAGCTGTTCTCGACCTTCATGCTGCAGCTTTTGGCCGAAATCTACGCCACTTTCCCAGAGCAAGGCGATGCCGACCGACCGAAATTGGCCATTTTTATCGACGAGGCACACCTGATGTTCAATGAGGCATCGAAAGCCTTACTGAATCAGATCGAGTCGATCGTCAAGCTGATCAGATCGAAAGGGGTCGGCATTTATTTTGTGACTCAAGATCCCACCGATGTTCCCGATTCCGTCCTTGCCCAGCTTGGATTGAAAATTCAGCATGCACTGCGTGCATTTACGGCAAAAGATCGTCGCAACATCAAGCTCGTGTCAGAGAACTTTCCTATCACCGAGTTTTACAAAACCGACGAACTGCTCACCCAACTCGGCATTGGCGAGGCACTGGTGACGACACTCAACGAAAAGGGTATCCCAACCCCATTGGTGCACACACTGCTCCGGGCTCCCCAATCTAGGATGGATGTTCTTACTCAAGGCGAAATTGATGAGATTGTGAAGTCTTCGCGTCTGGTCGGCAAGTACGCGGCGGTACTAGACCGTGAGAGTGCGCACGAAATCATCACCCGAAAGCTTGAGGCTGCACACGAGGAGAAGCAAAGGGCTGAAATGCAGGCCCAGTGGGAGAAGGCCCGCATCGAGGAGGAAAGGATCCGCCGGAGGTCTTCATCGCGACAAACTGGCACGCGTTCAAAGCCACTTCCGAATGCTCTCGACAGCGTACTTGGTACAGGAGCCAGCAGGACCATCGGCAACACGGTCGCGCGCGAAATCACTCGAGGGCTGCTCGGTGTGCTCGGCCTCGGCGGCAGCACACGCAGAAAGAAGGGGTGGTTGTGACGAGAGCAAGAGCAAGAGCAAGAGCAAGAGCAAGAGCAAGAGCAAGAGCAAGAACAAGAAAGGACTAGGGAAGATTTGGGG
>CAYZWQ010000113.1:6796-9720 GCA_964481355.1 uncultured Chitinophagales bacterium | reverse complement strand
CTTGCTAAAGTCCATGCCGGACATGTCGGAAATGTACTGCTCCACTTGGGCACTCGTCACGATGCTGTGGCGGAAGTCTCGGTTGAGGCCCCTAAGTATTTGCCTGAAGGCATCATCGTCGCCGATGATTTGGCGAATTGTATGCAACATGGCGGCGCCTTTATAATACATGTCGCCGGAACCCTTGTTGTTCAGACCATACTTGCCAATGATAGGCTTATCGTTCTGAATATTTCTGCGGATACCCTGAACATAGGCGTCCCCTCCCTCCCTGCCATAGGTGTATTCGGTGAACAGCGTCTCGGAGTAGTGGGTAAAGCCCTCATGGACCCACATGTCGGCAATATCCTGAGTCGTTATGCTGTTGCCAAACCATTCATGGCCGCTTTCGTGGACGATCATGAAATCCCACTTCATGCCCCAGCCAGAAGCTGAGAGGTCGCGTCCGGTGTACCCGAACAGATACCGGTTGCCATAGGCAACTCCACTTTGATGTTCCATGCCCACAAATGGGGTCTCAATCAGCTTGAAGCTGTCATCGTAGAACGGATAAGGACCAAACCAATACTCGAACGCCTCCATCATTGGTCCAACGACGCCGAAATGCCCCTTGGCACGTTCCAAGTTGTAGTCGAGCACCCAATAGTCGAGATCGAGCGGCCCCTCTTCCCCGCTGTACAGGCCACTGAAATTCGAGTAGTGCGCCACGTTCATCGTCACCCCGTAACTGTTGATGGGGTTTGAGACAAACCACTCGAAGACCTCCGTTCCATCGACCTGTGGGCGTCGGTCGTGAAGGCGCCCGTTGCTTACGCCGATCATACCTTCCGGCACACGCAACGAGATGCGCATGCTGTCGGGTTCGTCGGACTGATGGTCTTTCAGCGGCCACCAGACACTGGCACCGATCCCTTGGCAAGCGGTGGCGATCCATGGTCTGTCGAGCGAGTCGCGAGCCCATACAAGACCGCCCTCCCAGGGTGCCCTGCGTGCTACGGTGGGCATGCCGGAATACTCGATGCGAATTTCGCGCGTGGCGTTTAGTGGTGCGATGTCGTTCATGTCGATGAACCACGCGTTGCCTTCGTTGGTGAACGACAGTTGTTGGCCATCCTGGATCACCCGCGTGATTTGAAGGGGTTCCTGCAGGTCGATCTGCATCACTAGACCCGGCTTGACAGCCTTGTATGTGATGGTATTGACCCCCGTTATGGTGCTGTCGTTGTGGTTCGGTATCACCAGCAGGTCGTAAAATGTGACATCCCACCAAGCCCTCTCGGGCGTGATCGATCCCCTGAGGGTGTCGGCCCGGGTAAACTCTTGGGCTAGTGACGCGTTGCTCACGATTCCGAACAGTAGTATCAGCAGAACGATCGGTAATTTCATTTCGATTGATGAAGTTGTTGAAAGGTTACAAACCCTGACGACGTCTCCCGGTCTGGCAAAGAATATCGTAAGAAATGGTATCGGATGCTTGGGCAAGCAGGTCGGCGGTGCAGTTGGGGCCGCCGAGCAGCGTGACTTCCTCGCCCGACTGCAGAGGCCTGCGATCGGTGAAGACCATGATGTAATCCATGGTGACCCTGCCGGCAAGCAATGCAGGCCCGTCAATAAGGTCGACTTTGGACCGTCCGCTTGCCAGACGAGGGTATCCGTCGGCATAGCCGGCAGGAACGACGCCGATCCATCCATCGGAAGGAGCGTGCCATGTCCAGCCGTAACTCACGGGCGTCCCCGCTTTGATGGGGCGCACTTGTGTGATTCTGCTCACCCAGTGCTTGACCGGAAACAGTTCGGTAGCATCCATCTGGTTGGGTGTGTAGCCATAAAGGAGGAGTCCCACACGGATGGCGTCGAAAGGTGTGTCGGCGAGACTCAGTGTTGCCGCCGAGTTCGAAAGATGGCGCATCCACGATGCCGGGAAGATGTCGGAAAGAGCCCGAAATGACTCATATTGGGTGAAGATGGACGGATGGTGGGGAATGTCGGCATTGGCGAAATGGCTCATGAGTCCGACGAATCGGATGTCGGGGCGTGCCTGCACAGCCTTGAGCACGGAAGCTGCATCGGAGGGGAGGAAGCCAAGGCGCCCCATTCCCGTGTCGAATTTTATGTGCGCGCGGGTTCCTTCGGGGAGGATGGACAGCGCGTCCATATGACCCACTGTTGAGTCGAGATCCCATTCTTTGTACAGGTGGGCAAAAGGCATTTCAGGCATGCACAGTACAATGACCGGTTTCGTAATGCCTGACTGCCTCAACTGGATGCCTTCGGATGGTTGGGCTACCGCAAAGCCGTGCACCCGTTGTTCGATGTGTCGCGAAACTGCCACGGCTCCATGACCGTAGGCGTCTGCCTTGACCACGGCGATGATCTTTCTCCCGTCGGAGAGGTTTTCCACAACGGTCAAGTTTCGGTCGAGTGCGTCGAAGTCCAGACGTACATCGGATAGCGGCATTATTGGTTCCAAGTCACTCACCCGTAATAAATCGTTTCGGAGGTATCTGTCTCGAGCCTGAGCCGCGTCGTTTCGCGCAGCCAAAAACGCAGCTCATGAGGGTCACACAAACCTAGAAGCCGACCCCGCTTCAAAACAGGAACAAACTCCGCCTTGTATTCAACCGTGTTGCCGAAGGTCTCGGCAAGCTCGACGTCGATGAATGTGCCCATTTCGGGATCGCGAAGCAGCGAGTCGATCGCTTCGTCATCCAAATTCTCGCCGTCTGTCATCGTGTTGCCGAAGATGACGCCCGATAGCTGACCGTTATCTACAAATGGCACAATACAATCGCGCAGGTACGTGGGGTCGGCACGCAGTATTTCACGAATTATCACCGAGGTGGGCACATCGTCCGGCAAACGGAAGATCAAATCGTCGCTAGATGGAACATGGACCAGTTCGCGGCGCCCGTTCAAGGCCGTGT
>CAYZWQ010000113.1:0-6786 GCA_964481355.1 uncultured Chitinophagales bacterium | reverse complement strand
AAATGCTGCGATCCACAAGGTCCACATGGGGTCAAACCAGAACCAGCTCACAAAGCTGAGAATGAACAAGATTGCGATCAGGTTCGAACTGATCCTGAACGTCAGCATCGACGCCTCATAAAACCGCCCGTTTCGGTTCCAGAGCAGTCCACGCAGAGCTCGTCCGCCATCGAGCGGGAATATGGGTACGATGTTGAAGACCGCCAGCAAGGCGTTCATCAAAGCCGCATACTGAAAGACATGATGCGAGGGTCGGTGCATATCGGAAAATGCGAGAGCCATCAAATAGAATGCACCCGCCAAAGCAATTGAGGTCACAGGACCGGCGATGGCGATCCAACTCTCGTGGGCAGGCCGCACGGGACGATATTTGAGCTCGGCCATCCCACCGAAGAGGAACATATGGATGCGTTCGGTGGGCAAGTTGAAATATTTTGCCGACCAGGAGTGGCCCAGTTCATGGATAAAAATGGAGGCGAAAAGTAGGATGGCAGATACTCCTCCCATAGCCACATAATCCCATGTTTCGAGACCCATGATATAACGAGGGAAGTACCTTTCCGCAAGTACCCAAGCCATCAAGATGACCACTATCGGCAACAGGGGATCGACTGTGATCCTGAAGCCAAACAGCTTGAATAATTCCCGGTTGCGGCCAATCATCTATGTAAAACGTTCATCGGACGGGCTTCTTGTGGTCTTTCATGACCACGGTGGCGGCATTGTAGCCTGCTGCACCAAAAACGCCCCCGCCGGGGTGGCAGGATGCACTTGAAAGATACAAATTCTTGATGGGTGTGCGGAAATTGCTCATTTCAGGAGTAGGCCGGAACATGAACATCTGATCGAAGCTCATTTCGACATGCATCACGTTGCCCTTGAGCAAACCGTGCTTTCGCTCGATGTCTAGAGGCGACTGAATGTACCAGTCGATCAATTTACCTTTCATGTTTGGGGCGTAATCGACCACGACGTCATAAATTTTCTGAGCTTCCTCCTCACGGATGTCGTCCCAATGGCGGCCACCAGACAGCTGGTAGGGATGCCACTGAGCCCAGCAAAAGAGCGTATGCTTTCCGTCGGGGGCCACATCCGGGTCGATCTTCGAGAACGTCATGGCGACGACGGCGGGCTTTTGGGGTGGATTACCCCGGTTGTAGTCGGCAATAGCGTTGTTCATGTAGGTCATGTCGGGGCACAACAGCTGTAGCCCATTGTGGACGTGAGGATCGTCGGGGCATGCCGTGTATTGCGGGAGCTCTTCGACGGCGCTTCGGAACACCATTCCGAACCCGTTGCCAACGTTGATGTTGTCGACGCGGTGAAGAAATGACGCGTCCAAATGGTCAGGTCCCACCATCTTGAGCATGGTCGTTTGGACGTGGGCGTTCGATACAACGATGGGGGCAAGGTACTCCCTTCCGTCGGTGGTCGACACGCCGTAGGCCGTGCCGTTTCTGACCAAAATCTTGTCGACCGGGCAGTCGCTGATCACCTCGCCACCAAAATCGCGCAACATGGCCGCCATGGCCTGCGTGAGCATGCCGCTGCCTCCCCTGGGGTGTTTCGCGCCACTTTCGTGGACCATGGCTTGCCAGCCGACAAAATCACCTGTGGCCGTCTGCTGGGGAACGGGTCCAGACTGGGCAGCAAACCAGTTCAATGCCGTCTTCAGATAGGGACTCTTGAAGCGTTCGTCCACCTCCTGGCCGTAGCTCCCCAAAATGCGCCGCAGCCCATCCATGTGCTCACCGGCCTTGAACATGGATCCGTCCCGCCACTGGCCCTTGATGATTTCCTTCATCATGGCTCCCATGGTTGGCGGCACCATGAACGTTCTAAAGACGCCCGCATTGATGCGCTTCCAAAAAGCGATAAACTCGCGGTAGTTCTTCACATCATCGGGACTTACGGCACCGATGGAGTCCAACGTTCTCTCCAGGTCCTTAAAAAAATGGATCACGCCTTTGCCATCCGGCAAGGGGTAGGACGCAAACGGATCCATGTCGATATACTCAAGCCCGTATTTTTCGAGTTCGAGCAGCTCGATCAGACCAGTCTGATGTATCATGATGTGGGCCGACGAACCCACGTCCATCCGAAACCCTCGTGGATTGTCGTCCGATTGGAACATCGTCTCGGTACAGACGGCGCCACCGATCGTGTCGCGGCGCTCAATCACGCGCACGTTGAAGCCCCTGCGGGCGAGAAGGCAGGCGGTAACGAGGCCGTTGTGGCCTGAACCAATTACAATGACGTCAGATGTGTTGTTCGACATTCGTGCAAGATAAGATGATGTGTCTCGATACCCAACGCCCGAATGCGAATCCGTGTTCCAATCTAACTCATTCAACCAGGCAAGCTTTATAATGGTTTGGATGTGAACACCCCAATGCATATTCTTGCATTGTTACATACATATCTATCATCTACCAGTTCCACACATGGGTTTCTTCAAATCATTTTTGGCATCACTATTGGCCATAATGGTCAGTTTCTTCGTAGTATTCTTCTTTTTTGCAGCACTCATTGCAGGTCTCGCCAGCTCAGGCGGATCGGAAGCTGAACCTTTCATCCGCGACAAGACGGTACTCAAAATTTCGCTGTCGGCAGGCATCCCCGAAACAGCATCTGACGACCCATTCGAGCAGGTGTTCAATCCCGGCATGAATTCGGGTGGCTCCTTGGTTGGAATCATCGACAACCTGACGAAGGCATCATCCGACGAGCGGATCGAGGGAATCTGGCTTGAATTCGGTCCATTGGCTGCATCCTGGTCAACGCTGTACGAAGTACGCGAGGTTCTGAAAGATTTCAAAGCCAGCGGTAAGTTTATGTATGCCTCGACCAACGACTTGGGCATGAACGAACAGGCGTATTATTTGGCCACGGTTGCCGATTCTGTTTTTGCACCACCTGTTGGCGTGTTCGAGTTCGATGGATTCTACCTGCAGCCGATGTTCCTGAAGGACATGTTCGACAAACTGGGCATAGAGGCTGAAGTCATCCGTTCCGGAACCTTTAAAAGCGCAGGCGAGATGTTCACGCGCAACAATCTTTCTGACGAAAATCGTGAGCAGTACGAGGCAATTTTAAGCACCAGCACAGGCGAATTTATGGAGGCGGTCGCTGGGTTTACAGGTCTGTCGCGCGATGAGCTCGACAACATCCTCAATAACGAGCCCATTTTGGGTACTGCAGACGCCTATGCTCACGGCCTTATTCACGGCCTTCTTCAACCATCGGAGGTTGAGGGACGGATCAAATCCCGGCTTGAGATCGATGCAGATGGAAAATTGAACACGGTGAGCGGCAGCCGCTACAGCAAAGTGCCGAAGAGCTCGGCCGGCATCACCGAGGCATCAACATCCGACAAGATTGCCGTGATCAGGGCGAGCGGCACCATCATGCCTGAGATTGTGAGCGGATTTGGAGATGAAACCGGCACCATTACGGTAAACAATTTCAAGGAGAGCCTAGACAAGGTATTGGCCGACAAGAATGTGAAGGCTCTTGTAGTACGCATTGACAGCCCAGGGGGATCGGCCACCACATCGGATGAACTTCATTATCTCATCAGCATGGCAGCCGAGAAAATGCCTGTCGTTGCATCGATGTCGTCAACGGCAGCCTCTGGTGGGTACTACATGGCCATGGGTGCCGACACCGTTGTTGCATCACCACACACTGTTACCGGCTCCATCGGGGTCATCAGCCTCAAGTACAATGTGGAGGAACTCATGACCGAAAATCTGGGGATAACGTTCGACGAAGTGCGTTCGCACCGCAACGCCGACTGGCTGAGCTTTACACGCCCATTCACCCCGGAGCAGGCTGACCGCTTCCAAAGCTTCAATGCCGCGACCTACGAGAGGTTCCTGCAGGTTGTAGCCGACAACCGTGGCATGACCCGCGATCAGGTTCACGAGTTGGCGCAAGGTCGTGTATGGACCGGCAAGGATGCCAAGGACAACGGATTGGTCGACATTTTGGGCGGGTATCAGGATGCCCTCGATGTTGCCGCAGAGATGGCTGGCATCGAGAGCTATCAACTGGTCGCCTATCCGATCCAAAAGTCCTTCATTGAGCGATTTGCCGCCAGTTCTCAGGCGGCAGCAATGACTTGGCTGAATCCGCAGACAGAGCTGCAACGTCTGGCCAGGAAAGTGCTGCAGCTTACTGGTCCGGGCCCCGGTTATCCGATTGCCCGAACGCCAATCGAATTCCGTATCTTTTGACATGAAGCTTGGTTCGATCATTGTAGAACAACTCAGCGAGGGAACCTTCGAAGTTACGCCGTCGGGTTCAATAACTCGATTTAACCCGACGGGCAAGCAGTCAGACTATGCTGCGCTGGTGGGGATTGACCCCTTGGTTATCATACACGAGGGCGACATCACCTTGATCGACGCCGGAATTGGGCTTGGGCTCGATGCCAAGGGTCACACAGACAAACTGTCGAATTTGCGCACGAACCTGGGTGTTTTCGGCATTGACTACCTGGATGTGAAACGTGTGGTACTGACCCATTTGCATTACGACCACATGGCGGGGTTATCGTTGACCGACGCATCCCAAAAAACAACTTCGACGCTGCCAAATGCCACCATTTATGTGCATCGCACCGAGTGGCAGTTCGCCTTGGATCAAATCGAAGGCAAGCAAGGTCCCGGCATCGGATACGACCTTGACGATTTCTATCGGCTTGTTGCCGACGGTAAGGTGATTTTCCTGGAAGAGGATTACACGCGCATCACCGAGCATGTTGAGGCGATACGAACAGGCGGCCATACTCCGGGTCACATGATTGTTCGAATCAGTGACGGACACGACATCGGATACTACTTCGGGGACTTAGTGCCCAACGAGGTGTTTCTCCATGCTGGTGTGAAGGGAAACGACGTTGACCCTGTGGAAAGCAAGGGGTTGCGCATGTTTTGGCTCAAGCAAGCCTATGAGGAAAAGGCATGGATTTTCTTCTACCACTCCATCAAGCATAAGCTTGGAAGGCTCGAACGCGACCGCAACCGCCAGTTTGTGCTAAGCGATCGGGATCAGTGATCGGGGATCGGTAAAAAAAATTCTTTGAGACGAGTGCTTGACCCCTACTGATTCATCGAGATGAGGAAATGTCGATTGTCGTAGGTGCCCTTCATCTTGTCGAGCAGAAATTCCACTGCCTCAACCGGGTTCATGGTGGCAAGGTAACGACGCAACAAGACCACCTTCTCGCGCTCCTCGTCTGAAACCAGCAGCTCTTCGCGTCTCGTCCCGCTCTTGAAGACATCGATAGCCGGGAATATCCTTCGGTCGGCTAAACGACGGTCGAGCACGATTTCCATGTTGCCCGTGCCCTTGAATTCCTCAAAGATGACGTCGTCCATCCTAGAGCCCGTCTCGATCAGCGCAGTCGCTATGATGGTGAGGCTTCCACCACCTTCGATATTTCGAGCCGAGCTGAACAGTTGACGTGGAACTTTAAGTGCTTGCGCGTCAATGCCACCCGTCATGGTTCGTCCCGTATTGTTGGCGCAGATGTTGTAGGCTCTTGCGAGGCGCGTGATTGAATCCATCAAAATCAGGACGTCTTGACCGCACTCGACCATTCTGCGGGCCTTCTCGAACACGATTTCGGCCACACGGACATGGTTTTCCGGGCGTGAGTCGAATGTCGATGCAACAACCTCGGCATCAATCACCGTGCGCTCCATTTCTGTCACTTCTTCCGGACGCTCGTCGACCAGCAGGATGATGATCCTCGTCTCCGGATTATTCGTGGACACGGAGTTGGCAATGTTTCGCAAAATGGTCGTCTTGCCCGTCTTGGGTTGAGCAACGATGAGCCCACGCTGCCCCTTTCCGAGGGGCGCGAACAAATCGATGATGCGCGTCAGGTAGTTGTTCGCCTTGGTTTCGAGCACGAAGCGCTTATCGGGATATACTGGCAGCAGATCCTCAAAATCTTCACGTTCGAACACATCGGACGGGATTCGACCATTAACCCCCTCGACACGGACCAAATTGAAATAGCGGTCGTCAACATCTGGTGGCCTTACGACGCCAACGACACAGTCGCCAGGACGAAGCTTGTTTTGGCGGACAATATTAGACGAAATCATAATATCGTCGGGGCCGGGAAGGAAGTTGTAGTGCACCGATCTGAGAAAGCCTACGCCATCGGGCATTATTTCGAGGGTGCCTTCGCAAATGATGTGCCCACCGAGCCTTGGCTCTATCTCTTCAAGCCGCTGCCTCAGCGTGGGTGCGTCCGACACCGGCAGTTCGACCGATGGCATAAACGCGTACTTGGGCTGCACGTTGCGATTCGGTTGGGGCTGCTGTCTGGGCGTCTGGGGTTGCTTGTGTTCCAGCTTGGGTTGCTGTTGCTGCTTTGCCTGGTTCTGGTGTTGAGGCTTCGACTTGTCGCGCTGTTGGTTTTGTTCTCGCTGTTGAGCGTGTTCTTTAGGGTGAGATTGCTCGCGCGCTTGCGTCTGCTCATTTTTCGACGGACGTCCACGGCGGCCCCTACGATTTTGGCGCCTGCGGCCCTTGTCGGCCTGGCCATCGTTCGATTCAGCACCCTGCACCTGGTTGGGTTGTTCCTCTTGGTTTGCAACCGGCTGGCTTTCGTTGCGGGCATCCCGGAAATATTTGTCCCGATTCGTGCTTTGAATGCGGTCTCGACGTGGTGCGTTGGGGATTGGAATACGGTCGTCAGGTCTGAGTTTTATCTCGCCGGTTCCCGCCGGTTCGCGTGTACTCTTTCTAACCTTGCCGATGGGGATC
>CAYZWQ010000112.1:0-9728 GCA_964481355.1 uncultured Chitinophagales bacterium | reverse complement strand
CCACACGATGATGCAAAACCAAGTGGGAGACCTGTGGACCAACGATCGATTTCACTACGGATTGGCCTTTGGCGTTCTGAACGACAAGGGGGTTGCCGCTGGGGGACTAGGAAGCAAGGGGACCTTCGACTGGGGTGGGTATTTCAACACGCAATATTTTGCGGATCCGCAGCAGAACATTATCGGAATCATCTACAAGCAGACTTCCGGGTCAGGCAACGGCGACGAAACTTCCTGGAAGTTCAGACAGATGGTGTTTACGATGGTTGAATGAGAGCACCACTGATTACACAGATGACCCGGAAATGATAGATGCTATACATTATCTGTGTTATCTGTGCCATCAGTGGTTCATGCTTACACCATTATGTGCGAATCGGGCTGAAGCACGATTTCGGTGAGGACAGATCCAGCTGGCTGCGTGACGGCGTAATACACGGCCTTTGCGACTTCCTGAGGGGTCAACATTTTGTCTTTCTGCACTTTCATGTCAACACTCGGCGCATCCCAAAACGGGGTGTCGACACCTCCCAAATAGAAGAGTGCGAATTTGATCTTGTTGCGCCGGTTCTCTTCAATCAAAGCCTTTGTGAATCCGGTGACGGCGTATTTTGTGGCCGAGTAGAGCGCGCTGTTCTTCATCACTGCCTTGCCTAAAATGCCAGGGAACATCACCACGGTGCCTTGCTTAGCGGTTTCCATCACGCGCATGACGGCCTGTGTGACAAGAAACGTGCCGTACACGTTCACGTCGATCACGTTCTTGGCATCTTTTGGCGGAATGTCGAGCAACGGCTTGATGGCACCGAGTCCAAATGCGTTGATGAGAACGTCGATACGCCCAAATTCGCCATGTACCGTCGAAACCATGTTGGTAACCGATGCAAGGTCAGTAACATCGACAGGTATGACGTAGGCATTACCGCCACTGCCGTTGATTTCTGCCGCCGTCTGTTCAGCGAGCTGCGTGTTGCGCGCAGCCAAAACGATCTTGGCTCCAGTTTTGGCCAATAGTTGTGCGCTGGCGCTTCCGATGCCGCCACTGCCGCCAACGATGAGAATGACTTGGTCGTCCATGAAAACAATTTAGGTGGATTGATGGTTGTGTAACCATCATCACTCCCAAATCGTTGCATCAGTGCACCAAAGCGGCCGACATCATGTCGGGGATGGCCTGATGATAACGTTCAGCCAGGTTTGCAACCTCCCAGACTGCCACACCTTCAATGTCGAGGGTTGTACCCCCGACTGTTCCAAGTTTCTGAATCGGTATACCGGCAGCTAAGAAATGGGAAACGACGTGATCATCCTTGCCGGCATCCACGCCGATCACAACGCCACTTTGGGCTTCACTGAAGAGCGTTTCGTGCGTGGAGGAGACCTCCAAACCATGGAGCGACAACGTTGCACCGAGTCCGCTGAAGATGGCCATTTCAGCTAAGGTGACACCTAGTCCACCGTCGGACACGTCGTGTGCGGCGCCGATGAGTCCGCCGCGAATGGCTTTCAGGAGCGCATTCTGCAGATTGGCCTCGAATTCCATATCCAGCGTCGGAGCGTCGCCCATGGTCATACCATGGATAGCCGACAGGTATTCGCTGCCGTCGAAGCCTTTTCGGTCAGCCCCGATGTAATAAACGGCTTGCCCTGCCGACCATGCCGAAGGCGTGATGTGGCTCAGGTCTTCAACCAAACCCAGCATACCTATGGTAGGAGTCGGGAATACGGCCGATTTCACATTCTCGTTGTAGAAACTCACATTGCCACCTGTAACGGGCGTGTCGAGCAAGCGACAGGCGTCGCCCATTCCACCGACGGCCTCCTTGAACACCCAATAGAGCTCCGGTTTGTAAGGATTGCCGAAGTTCAGACAGTTGGTGATGGCAAGCGGCTTGCCTCCGCTGCAGACCACATTTCGCGCGGCCTCCATAACGGCAATCTGCCCGCCACGGCGCGGATTCAAATACACATAACGCCCGTTGCAGTCGGTCTTGACCGCGAGGGCCTTGTTGGTGCCCTTGATGCGCACCACACCGGCGTCTGACTTGCCCGGACCCACCACCGTATTCGTGCGTACCATCGAGTCGTATTGCTCGAATACCCATTTCTTGGAGGCAATGTTCGGCGATCCGAGCAGGTCGAGCAGCACCGAGTGGACAGGCGGATGACTCAATGTCGATGCATCGAAGGCGCTGGTCTGCTTCAGATACTCGGGTTTCTTGGTTTCACGGATGTACACCGGTGCCCCTCCTCCCAGGACGAGCGAATCGGCCGGGATGTCGGCCTTAAGCTCTCCGTCGCGCCAGTAGCGCACGCGCTGGGTGTCTGTTACGTGTCCTATCACCACAGCATGAAGATCCCATTTGGCGTACACGTCAATGATTTCCTGTTCGCGCCCCTTGTGGGCCACGATGAGCATGCGCTCCTGACTCTCAGAGAGGAGTAGTTCGTAGGCGGTCATGCCCTCTTCGCGCATCGGCACCTTGTCGAGGTCGATGTCCATGCCAGACTCGCCTTTGGCAGACATCTCGGAGCTGCTGCAACTGATACCGGCGGCCCCCATGTCCTGCATGCCGACCACGGCCCCCGTCTTTATGGCCTCGAGGCTAGCCTCGAGTAACAATTTCTCGGTGAAGGGGTCACCAACTTGGACACTTGGTCGCTTGGCTTCGCTCTCTTCGGTAAGGTCTTCGCTGGCGAAGGTCGCACCATGTATACCGTCTCGCCCAGTGCTCGCGCCGACGATCAATACCGGGTTTCCAAGTCCTTCTGCGATTGCAGACACAGTTTCTCCGACCTTCACGATGCCGACGCTCATGGCGTTCACCAAGGGATTTCCCTCATAGCTTTCGTCGAAATAGATCTCACCAGCGACGGTTGGAACCCCAAAGGAATTACCATAGTCGGCGATGCCGCGCACGACACCGTCGAGCAGGTAACGCACACGCGGATTCTTCAGGTTTCCGAACCGCAATGAGTTGAGTGCAGCGATCGGACGAGCACCCATCGTAAAGATGTCGCGGTGGATTCCCCCAACCCCGGTCGCTGCCCCTTGGTAGGGTTCGACCGCCGAGGGATGGTTGTGGCTCTCGATCTTGAATGCGCAACCGAGTCCATCTCCGATGTCGACAAGACCGGCGTTCTCCTCTCCTGCACCGACAAGCAGGGCTCCTCCAGAACGTGGCAACGTCTTGAGCACAGCGATCGAGTTCTTGTACGAGCAGTGCTCGCTCCACATCACGGAGTAAACGCCAAGCTCGGTGAGTGTCGGAACACGTCCAAGGTAGTCGAGGATCTTCTGAAATTCGTCGGCGTTCAGGCCGTGCTCAAGGGCCATCTCCAAGTTGGCCAATGCGTCGCTGGGGGAAGTCGGTTGCATGAAACTAGCGTTGCGATGGGTACTGATTTAGTGGCAAAGATAACGAATTTTCCGATGCCACCACCCCCGGCCCCTCCACCGCTGCCGCAGTGGAGGGGCCGGGGGTGGTGGCATTAAACTGCCAGCCAAGCATCCAATACCCCGAAATCCTCGAACACAAAATCGGCAGGCACCTGATCGGCGTCTTCGTAGTGATCGCGCACGAACCAGGCGGTACGGTATCCTGCTGCGGCTGCCCCCGCCATATCGCTGCCGGGCGAATCACCCACATATAATATCTGATGGGGATCAACACCCGCCAATTGGGCCGAATGCTCGAAAATGGCTGGGTGAGGCTTCATGTAGCCAACCTCCTCCGATATGACCAGGGCATCGGCAGACAGGTCGAAACCGAAGCGTTTGAACTTCTCCTTCTGCAGGTCGGCAAACCCGTTAGTGATGATGCCAACCTGCCACTGCGATCGAGCCTTCTCCCAGGTCATCCGTGCCCCCGGCACCCAGCTCCAATATTTGCGGTACACGGAGATGTAAACCTGGCCGAAGGCGTCCGCATCGGGGTCGGTCAATCCAAGGTTCTCGAGCGTACCTGCAAACCGCCGTGCACTGAGCGTTGGACGGTCTATCTCACCCACCCCGTACTCATGCCAGAGTTGTTTGTTGAGGGTTCTGTAGGTCGTCACAAGCTGTTCTGCCTCAACATCCTGAAACATGGCCAACTGTTGGTGGCAGTACAATAATGACGCACGCTCTGCCGCTTTGTGGTCTAGAAGCGTGTCGTCGAGATCGAAGTAAATAAATCGGATTTCGTTGCTGATCGATTTCGTCATATCATTGAAACACTGTACGTTGATCTTCGTAAAGCAATTGATGTGCACACGTCCTGGTAGGACGTACATTGTCACCGGAAAACGAATATAACGCATCACAGAACTCAACCCTACATGAAAAAAGTCCTCATTTTTGTCATACTTGCGGTCATTGTGCTCGGTATTTGGGGCATGTCGGTGAACAATAACCTTGTAGGCGACCGCGAGGAGGTTCGCAAGGCTTGGGCCAACGTCGAAAGCCAGTACCAGCGCCGTTCGGATCTGATCCCCAATTTGGTGAACACCGTACGAGGAGCCGCCAATTTCGAGCAGGAGACCCTCACAGCCGTCGTCGAGGCCCGAAGCAAGGCAACATCTGTTCAGATCAATGCAGAAGATTTGGATGATCCCGCAACATTGGAGCGCTTCCAGCAGGCACAGGGCGAACTGACGGGTGCACTCAGCCGCCTTCTCGTGGCTGTCGAGGCCTACCCTGAGCTGAAGGCGAACGCCAACTTTCGTGACCTGCAAGTTCAGCTAGAGGGCACTGAAAATCGCATTGCCACCGAACGTAACCGTTACAATGAAGTGGTCTCAGGCTACAATACAAAGGTGCAGAAATTCCCGACCAGCATCATGGCCGGCATGCTCGGATTTAAGGCTTCTGCGTACTTCGAGGCCGATGCCGGTGCCGAGCGGGCTCCTACCGTCAACTTAGACTGACGCTCACGATGACGTTTACCAGCGACGAAGAATTTCGCATCGAAGAGGCCATCGCGGCGGCCGAAAGAATGACATCCGGCGAGATCCGCCTCCATGTGGAGGACCATTGCCACGAGGATGCCCTCTCCCATGCACGCAAGGCTTTCGACAAGCTGGGAATGCACCAGACGGCCGAACGTAATGCGGTGATCATCTACGTCGCGTTGGTGGACCATCAAATTGCCATCTACGGCGATGCAGGGATCCACAGCACAGTTGGGATCAACTATTGGGCTTCGCTTATCGAAATCGTTACCGGCCACGCACGACTTGGTGACCTGGTTGCCGGACTGGTCGAAGCCATTCATGAATTGGGCCATATTCTCAAGAAATACTATCCCTATCAGGACGGCGATGTCGACGAACTCGACAATGCCGTCAGTTATGGAAATCGGACGACATAATTGACGCCATCAAACACCCTTCATCGGTTGAGCCCTTCTCGCTGGCACCTCATAGCAGCCTTTATGCTGCTGTTGTCATTACCATGGAGCACACGGGCACAACTGTATCCACCCAGCGCGACCGGCTTTGTGAACGACTTCGCCGGTCTCTTGGAATCTGGAGAGGCACAACGTCTTGATGCAAAGCTGAGCACCTACCGCGATACAACCTCCAATGTGATCGTCGTAGCGACGCTTGAAAGCCTGCAGGGGTCCTCGATCGAGGAAGTGGCGACCGCCATGTTCACAGACTGGCGAATGTGGGAGGGCGACCGTCGTAACGGCGTACTTATCTTAATTGTACCATCAAAGCGTCGCATCCGAATCGAGGTCGGCTACGGGCTGGAAGGTGCCATCCCCGACATCCTTGCTGGACGCGTTATCAACAACATCATACAGCCCGCTTTCCGCGAGGGTCGATTTTATGAGGGTTTAGACCGGGCGACTTCGGCCCTTATGCAAATGGCGGCCGGCGAGTACGAGGCTGTTCCTCAGAAAAGCAGCCGCCCACGAGGCAACAACGGGGGAATGGTTCTGCTTTTCATCATCGCCATTATCATTTACATGGCAATTGAGAACCGAGGCCGCAAGTTCAACGACGACGATGACGACCACAAAGGCAAAGGGAAAAAACGCCGTATGAAGAACATCAGCTACGGTGATTGGGACGACTTCGTCCCACGTCGCAGAGGCGGGGGAATCATTATCGGCGGCGGAGGTTTCGGTGGTTTTGGGGGCGGTGGGTTTGGCGGTGGAGGCTTCGGAGGTTTTGGCGGAGGTGGGGGCTTCGGCTCAGGCGGCGGCGGTGCGTCGGGAGGATGGTAGCGGAAAGACGTAGGACGTAGGACATAGGACGGAGGAAGGACGTAGGACGTAGGAAGGATGTAGGATTTAGGATGGATGAAGTGGGCTATTTTTTTCTTGACTTAGCTTCTGCTTTCCTGCAACAGGCTGACAAGATGGAAACAAGCTCGTCGCTTTCCCTTTTCAAGTCGTCAATACAGCCAATATCATCGTTTATTCGGGACTCAAGTAGCCGTAAAGTTGCACAGGTTTCGTTCATTTCTTTAAGCGAAATCCGAACTTTATTGGCGTAGTCCTTATCGGAAGCAGAAACAATAGCCTCCGAATAATTCAATGCAGCTGATGAGCTTGATCGGGTAATTTGATCGATTAATGCAAAATCTTGCTTGGATTGGAGTACTGGCTTATAGCGGCAAAAGATGTTGTTACTCAGGCCTATCAGGCGTTCTAAAATTGAGTTTGTTTTCATGATGTCTAGGATTTGTGTTTCAGTGTCACCTACTTATAAGAGCACCACCAACACAAATCCTTACATCATTTTCAAAAAAAATTCTACATCCTTCCTTCTTCCTCCGTCCTACGTCCTACGTCCTACATCCTTCCTCCGTCCTACGTCCTACGTCCTAGATCCTTCCTCCGTCCTTCCGCTAGCATTCTGTCAGATTCAACGCCAGCCCCCCTTGCGATGTCTCCTTGTACTTTTTCGACATGTCCTTGCCTGTTTCACGAACGGTGTCGATCACTTGGTCGAGTGTGATCTTTTGCTTGGAATTGTCGCCACTGGTGGCAAGCAGATAGGCATTGTAGGCTTTCACCGCACCCACGGCATTACGCTCGATGCAAGGGATCTGCACATAACCGCCCACCGGATCACACGTCATTCCCAAATGGTGCTCAATGGCGATTTCGGCTGCACATTCGATGTTTGAAATACGGTGACTGGCACAGTAACTGAGCAAGGCTGCCGCCATTCCTGAGGCCGTACCCACCTCGCCCATGCACCCGGCTTCGGCTCCTGAAATGCTCGCGTTGTGCTTCATGAGAAAACCTATCGTCGCGGCGGCAAACATGCCATCCATGATGGTGTCTATCGGGTAATGGAAATGGTGCCGTAGCATGTACAAAACGCCCGGAATCACACCCGATGCGCCAGATGTGGGGGCAGTGACCACAATGTTGCCCGCCGCATTTTCCTCGCTGGCTGCAAGTGCGTATGCATTCAGGAAGATCAGAAACCGGTCGGGCGAGTCGATGAGCTCCTGAGCCCGACGATATACCACGGGCGATTTTCGGCTCAGTCCTATCGAGCCGGGCAACACTCCCTCGGTCGATATGCCGCGAGCGACGGCACGGTCCATGGCATCCATGATCCGAAGCATGTCGTCGCGAATTTCCTCCCTGCTGCGGCCTGTGATCGCCATTTCGTTTCGGATGACGAGCTCATGCAGCTCCAAGTCGTTTTTGGCGAGCTGCGCCTTGAGCTCCTTCATGTTACGATAGGGATAAGGCACTTCACCTGTGTCGTCGGTAACCATGCCGTCCCACTGGATAAATCCTCCACCTACCGAGTAATACCGTTGCATCGCTATCAACTCATCCCCACAAAAGGCGTAGAGCACCATCGTGTTACTGAAATCGAAATCGTGAACAACGTCATCGAAAATAATATTTTTAGCAGATATTTGAACCATACTTCCGTCCAATGGCAACAGGTACTCCGCGTCGTTGTCCAACAACGTCATGAATTCGTCGGGATCCGTTTCCTCAGGGGTCCAGTCCAGTAGCCCGGCAACAACGGCTCTATCGGTGCCGTGTCCTTTTCCGGTAGCCGAGAGCGATCCGTAAAGACGGACTTCAATATGGTCGATGCGCCCACGCTCATCCGACGGCAGCACCTGCAACATGTTCAGGAAATGACGTCCGATCCGCATCGGACCAATCGTATGGGAGCTCGATGGACCCGGACCAATTTTAAACAGGTCAAAAACAGAGGTGGTGATGTAAGTCATATAAAAGCGCTTTTTAGATTACAAAAGAAAGGTAAGCAGGTTTGGTGCCAATGTGAAGATGAATGTAGTGTCTGAGCTGAAACGAAATGGCCTGCGAATTGGGAAAACCCCCAAATTGCATCACGGAATCTTAGTTCGTCCCAGTTTACTGTTAATTGAAAAATCTTGGCACGATTTAGCATAAACCTGACAAACGAAAAGCACGGCAATCATTTATTTTAGGCTTGAATCCGTCCAATAAGATCTTCGCGATTACAAACATGAAGCCTGCCATTCTACTCCTGTCCCTTTGCTTTTTGGTATGCTCATCCATCAATGCACAGGAAAACAAGATCGTATTTTCGCCGCACTGGCTACCCCAGGCACAATTCGCAGGGTACTATGTTGCCCTTGACCAAGGTTTCTACAGCAAACGTGGCTTGGATGTCGAAATCATCCATCCATCTGCCACCACGAACGCGATTGACTTCCTTAACGATGGTAGGGCACACGTGACCACTCAATTTTTGGTGTCCGCTCTGTATGCCAAGGACAAGGGTACCGACATAGTGAACATCGCCCAATATTCACAGCGCTCAGCGATCCTGCTCGTCAGCAAAAAATCGAGCGGAATCGAACGAATCGAAGATATCGACAATAAACGGATAGGCATTTGGCGTGGGGGCTTCTCAGAGTTGCCCCGGGCAATGATCAACGGCAAGGGCATCCAAGTCGAATGGGTGCCGATATTATCGTCGGTGAACCTGTTTTTGATGGATGGGATCGACTTGATGACGGTAATGTGGTACAACGAGTACAATCAAATACGCCTTTCAGGGATTGCGTCGGAGGATTTGAGCACCTTTTTCTTGTCCGACTATGGTTACGACATCCCCGAAGATGGCCTGTACACACTTCGCAGCACACGCGAACAACGGGAGGACCAACTCCGTGCTTTCGTGGAGGCCACCAACGAGGGATGGGAGTATGCATCAAAAAACCGCGATTATACCATCGACCTTGTGGTCGGCAAGATGAGACAGGCTAAAATATCGTCCAATCGCGCTCATCAAGGATGGATGCTTGATCGCATTCTTGAGCTGCAGGAACCAACAGTTGAGGCGGCGGGGAAACACTTGCTAAATCCCGAATCCTATCAAAGGACCATTTCAATATTGAAGGACAATGGTTTCATCAAGCATGAAATCGATTTTAAAGCATTCTATATGCCCGTGCTGAACGCCAAGAAATAACACGCAATGAAGATGCTAAATAGAAACACCCTCTCATTTCGCGTAAATTCGCGGGTTCTGGCTTTCACAGCAGTCCTTTTTGTGATCATTTTGTCCATATTCTATCACAACGCAAGGATTACTATCGAATCATCGGCGAGGGAAAATGCCATTTCCATTGCCGAAAATGCCGTTTCGAAAATAGAGCAGGAGCTAAGGCAGCTCGAGACAATTCCTAATACGATTGCCTCACTCATGGAGATTGATCCCATCCAAAGAGACACGCTGTCTACTGTCCTAAAATCGATCGTGGC
>CAYZWQ010000111.1:4013-9745 GCA_964481355.1 uncultured Chitinophagales bacterium | reverse complement strand
CCTTTACCACCTCTACCGGTCCCGTGCGATGCCAGCTAGCCTGGCCAGCCAGCTCGGGCCTCCATCCTGGCACAAGACGCCACAGCGGTACGTGTGTATGAAACATGCGTCGCAGGGTGGGCTTGAAGATCACTGTGTCCTGCGTGGTGCGGCCGTCGGCATTCAACGTGTGTGGACCCAGCACCCCGATACCGGGATGGGACACTAGAAAACGCAACATCTTGTCGACGGCTCCATCCATTATGACCGTATCGGGATTCAAATAAAGGACATGGGTTCCGGACGCAACCTCAAGTCCACGGTTATTGCCCCTGGCAAAACCTAGGTTCACCTCGCTGCGGATGAGTGTGACCTGCGGAAACTCGGCCTCGACGGCGTCGGCCGACCCGTCGGACGAGGCATTGTCCACCACAATGACCTGCATGGCTGCCTTCGTCTGTTCATACAGGCTTCGCAGACAGTCCAGCAGGATGTCCTTCGTGTTCCAGCTAACGATGATGACAGATACTTCGGGGCTCATTGGCTACGTTTAAACGCATAAAATAGGGAGATCCATACAAAGGAGGCCAACGAAGTGCGCTTCATGATGAAATCCACCGCAAATGTGGTTATTTTGAGCACTTCGTTAAGCAGACGATTTTCATGAAATTCAACGATTACATCCAAAAAACCCGCAATACCCTCCAAAAGCAGGGGGTTGGTGCCGTTCTGCGCAAGACCGGAACCCACTTGAGGCGGGTTGTACGTCGGCGCACCTTTAAACCTTACACCATACAGAAAGTGGTTGAGGGCGAGGACATCACCTTTTATATCGGCGATGTGATCGGTGAGGAATGGTATCCCGCCTTAAAGGATCGCGTTCCGGAACAGGCCTGGCTCAAGTCGCACATACGCCCGGGTGACCTCGTCGCCGACTGCGGTGCCCACCACGGCATGATTTCGATCCTGTGCTCCAAATGGGTCGGTCCACAGGGGCGTGTCGTCGCCTTCGAGGCGCTACCCGGCAACGCCGACATTGTGCGCCGCAACAAGGAGCTCAACCACGCCGACAACCTTGAGGTACGGCAGCAGGCTGTAGGGCGCGAGCCCGGAAGCATCCGTTTCACACTCGACTCGAACGCCAGTGTGGCGCGCGAGGATGAGAAGCGCAGCATTGAGGTGCCAATCATCAATTTGGACGCCGCGTTTCCCGATCAGTCGCCCGATTTCATCAAAATCGACGTCGAAGGCCACGAGATCGAAGTGCTCAAAGGTGCGCAGCGGGTGATGTCTTCGGCGCCGGCCTTCAACATTGAGGTGCATTGCATCATGTACGATCATCCATTGGAGAGCGTACGGGAGCTCATCGAGCTGCTCGATCTGAAACGGTACACCACGTGGATCCAACTCGAGTACTACGACGATCCCATCCCATACGATGCTTCGGTGCAAACACCCGAGTTTATCATCGGCTACGACAAGGTGAACTTGTTCGCCGTATCGAAACAGCGCGACGCATGATGCCAGTGGTCATTCTCTGCGGGGGACTCGGCACCAGGCTACGAACAGTGGTCTCCGACACCCCCAAGGTTTTGGCACCCGTGAATGGGAAGCCGTTTTTAGGATATGTGATTGAGCACCTGCGCGCACAGGGGCTCGGTGAGTCGATCTGGCTGAGTACGGGCTACCTTGCCGACCAAGTGGCCGTCTTTGCCGAGTCGGTCGACCGCACCGACCAGCGCGTCCGTTGCATCGCCGAACCCCAACCCCTCGGCACCGGCGGTGCCCTCCGTTTCGCCGCCGTGCACGCAGGCATCGAGGGCCCCTTCCTCGCCATGAACGGCGACACCTGGTTCGATGCTTCGCTGCGTACCCTCGCCGTCGAGAGCATGGTGCGCGCATCCGGCGAATGGGTGGTCGCCCTCACGCCCATGAAATATGCCGACCGCTACGGCACGGTCGCCTTTGATCCCCCAACTCGGCAGGTGAACGCGTTCGTCGAAAAGCACCCCATCGGCGCCGACAGCGAATGGATCAACGCAGGGGCCTACCTGGCCTGGTCCGACACCCTGCACTCGCAGGAACCCAATAAGGCTTTCTCGCTCGAGCAGGATCTTTTCCCCCAACTGCAGCAACAGGGCAAGCTCTTTGCCCGCACATTCGACAACAGCCGGTTCCTCGACATCGGAATCCCCGAAGACTACGCCAAAGCGGAAGCCATCTTTTCATGAAAACAGCCAAAGCATCCATCATTCGCTCTCGCGCCCCGCTCCGAATCAGCTTCGGCGGCGGTGGGACCGACGTTGCCCCGTATTCCGACGAGCGTGGTGGACTCGTGATCAACGCCACCATCAACCGGTTTGCGTACGTCACCATCGTGCCGAACAACAGCGGGGTCATACGCCTCAAAAGCCTCGATTATAACCACGAGGTGGTGTATTCGTCCGACGCCGAGGTTCCGCCCTTCGACTTCCAGATGGATCTCGCCAAAGGCGTGATCAAGCGTTTGGCGGTCGACAAGGGGCTCAGCTTCGATCTGTACACGCACTCCGATTGTCCGCCGGGCTCCGGTCTTGGAGCCAGCTCGACCATGATGGTCGCCCTCATCGGCGCCTTCGATGCCTGGCTGCGAATGGGGCTCGACCGTTACGAAATCGCCCGCCTCGCCTACGAAATCGAGCGCGAGGACCTTGCCATCAAAGGCGGGAAGCAGGATCAGTACTGCGCGGCCTTCGGTGGATTCAACTTCATGGAGTTCCGTAAGGACGTTGTGCTCGTGAATCCGCTCCGGATGCCCGACGAGTGGGTGAACGAGCTTGAGTACAGCCTGGTGCTTGCCTACACCGGCACCAGCCGCGAGTCGTCGAACATCATCGCCTCCCAGATCGACAATTTTAAGAACAAGGACGAAGACAGCCTCGCCGCGATGGATAAAACCAAGCAGATGGCCGTCGACATGAAGCAGCAGCTGCTCACGGGCGACTTCCACGGCTTCGGCAACTTGCTGCACGAAGCGTGGCAGGCCAAGAAGGGCATGTCGGAAAAGATATCCAACTCGCACATCGACCAGCTCTATGAGGCCGCTCGACGCGCAGGGGCCTTGGGTGGCAAGATATCGGGAGCCGGCGGCGGTGGATTCATGTACTTCTTCACCGACTTCGACAAACGCCTCGACGTGGAGCGCGCCCTCACCGAGCACGGCGCAGAGATCGTCCACTTCGGATTTTCACACAACGGCATGCAAACTTGGATGCGTTAAACATCAGTTCATGGAAATGCACATCAACGAACAGATCGACTGGATCAACGGACAAATCGGCGACCACGAAACCATGCTCGCCTCGGTAAAGAACCATGTGCCCACCTTGCAGCGCTTGGCCGACATCATGGTCGGCTGCCTCGAAGGTGGCGGAAAGATCATCTTCTGCGGCAACGGCGGCTCGGCGGCCGACGCCCAGCATTGGGCTGCGGAGCTGAGCGGACGCTTCTTTTTTGATCGTCCGTCGTTGGCTGGACTCTCGCTCACCACCAACACCAGCGAAATCACCGCCATTGGCAACGATTACGGATATGAGTTCGTCTTTTCAAGGCCGCTTTCCGGCATCGGACGCAAGGGCGACGTGCTCATCGGCATCAGCACCAGCGGCAACAGCCTCAACGTGATCCGCGCCTTCGAGAAGGCCCAGGAGATGGGCATCACCACGGTGGGCTTCACCGGCGGACAGGGCGGCAAGATGGTCGACGCGTCCGACATCATGGTGCGCATCGATGCCCCTAACACCGCGCGCATCCAAGAGGGACACGAGCTGTGCGCGCACATCCTGTTCGGGTTAATCGAGAAGCGGATGTTTGGGTGAAGCGGGGGTGGGGAATTGTGGTTCAGTTCATCAATTGTGTTAACCACTGAATACACTGAAAAAGCAGAAAAAGAGGGTCTAATAGGAATTTCGGCATTTAGTGTATTCTGTGTTTTCAGTGGTTGTTTTCTCGAACTCTTGTCTATAACATGATCACTTTGTATGTTTAAGTATTATTAAACATCAAGTTGTACACTATGGCAGATAAAACCAAGATTCGGAAAATTGGCGGCTCACTGGGGGTGATTCTCCCCAAAGTAGCATACGACGCCATCGAAGTGCGCGAAAACGACGAAGTATACGTCGTGGCCACCCATGATGGCATATTGATCACCCCATACGACCCTGATTTTGCCGACACGCTCGAAGATGCACGCGAGTTCATGCGTTCCCATCGCGAAGCATTCAGAGAGCTCGCAAAATGACCGTCGAGAATCGTGTCGAACCCATTTGGCTGACATCGGCACAAATCAGGCTTCTTCACTCGGAATCCATCCGCATTTTTGGGGGCGTGACCGGGCTGCGTGACGAAGGACTCTTGGAAAGCGCACTTTCAAGGCCACGAAACAGGTGGGCTTACGATGATAACGTGACGCTTCACCAGCTAGCGTCTGAACTGGCATTCGGCTTAAGCCGAAATCACCCCTTCATCGACGGTAATAAGCGTATATCGCTGCTCAGTATTCGAGCCTTTATGCACCGAAACGGCAGGCGGTTCAACCCCGATCTTCTATCGTCCGTAACCGTTGTCGAAAACTTGGCCGCCGGTTTCGTAACACTCGACGAGTTGGCTGAATGGATAAAGGACAGCGATCTAGAATTATGAATTCAACTAATATGAATTCATTAATATTAGGTAGACCAGAAAGAAGGTTGTTCGCAGACACCTCGCTGATCCTTCACTTCGTTCAGGACCTTCGGCTCGGCGTTTCAGCTCACAATGACAGCCGCGCCTTAAGTGGGGGAAGGGAAGACACGGGCGGCGCCACCGCCCGTGTCTTCCCCTACTAATCAAAAGCCTGCGTGTCATCCTGAGCTGACACATTGAGGGCGAAGCCCGATATGTCGGCGAAGGACCTTCTTTTAACGAAGTCCGAGGAGCCATCTCACCAAGTCGTCGATGCCCTTACGGTATGCCGCCTCCTGCTCTTGGGTGTGCACGACAGTCGCCAACTTCTTCGCTTTCAGCAGCTCGGAGTTCCTTAGCTCCGCCAGCACGCGGTCGATGTCGGAGTCCATCATAGCCTCATCCTCCCGCACCAGCCATGACGCCTCCTTGAAGAACTGGTAGATGTCGGCATCTTCGACACCGATGTACACCATCGGATTACCGGCGCAGATCGCTGAAACGCCCTTCGAAGGCACGCATATGTGGGTCCATTCCGGCAGCAGGCTTACGATCTGCGCGTCGAGCCAGGGGAGGTCGCCGTCGGGGAGTCCCTCGGTCCAAATCACCGCAGGATGATCTCCCAAGGCTTCGCGGACCCGCTCCACCTTTGCTCCGTACATGGAGAACAGGAACCGGAAGCGCTCCGGATCTGCCCGCTCTACCAAGCGGATCAAGCTGTCGGATGAGTGGGCCTCGCCCATGTTGCCGATGTAGCCGAGCACGATCTTGTCGGCATGCTCCCTCCGCCACGCAGGTTCCCCATTCGCCTGAAATCGTTTGATCCCGCAGGTTACAATTGCACTTTCCCCGACCTTTCGGTGTTTCCCCATAACGAAATCCCGTTGCATCGGTCCCAAAAACAAATTGAAATCGGGGAAATTGCGCGAATATCGCTTCAGGAAGTACCGATATATCGGGTTTTTGTCCGATATGAGCCCCGCACTGCTGAAGGCCTCGGGGAAGAGGTCGAGCGTCCGCGGCGGACGCTTCGGGCCTTGCGGTACCCT
>CAYZWQ010000111.1:0-4003 GCA_964481355.1 uncultured Chitinophagales bacterium | reverse complement strand
GCGTCCATTCCACATATTTGCGGCCACGTTTGCGAGCGTAGTGACCCATCCAAATATTGACCAGCGGAGGGTTCGTCATCGATATGACCACATCCGCCTCGCGGGTTGCAACGTTGGCGAGACGGCGACCTTCCTGCAGGCTGCCGATCAGACGCCGCAGCTTATTGTCGAGCCTGTTGCCCGAGGGCAGGCGGATGATGTCGGTCTCCTCCTTGGCGGTGTCGCCCTCCACGCCGCCACGATAAGTGGCATCGGTGGCGATCACGCGCACCCGCCAGCCCGGCAGTGCCGCCCGCAGCTCCTCGACCAGCTCCTGCGCCAGCCAGCCGGTGCTGGCCTTGTCGGGAGGGTAGTATTGGTTCACAACCGCGATGGTCTTCATGCGAGGCGGGGGCTGACGCTAATTCGTTAGGTAAACGACCAAAATACGGACTTTCGCCGCCATATCGAAGTGAGGATGTACTTCTTGCCGACTATGGACGTTTAGGTTTCCGCCTCGATTGCGTATCATGGGCTCAAACAACGTTCCATGCAACCATCCCTCACTTCGGGACGACTCCTCGTCCGAAATTCAGCCCTAAATCTGGCCGGAAAACTGGTTCCGATGGCCCTCGCCATCGTGACCATGCCGTATGTGATCCAGCATCTGGGTGACGACCGTGCGGGAATCTTCCAGTTCTGCTGGATCCTGCTTGGGTATTTCAACCTGTTCGACTTCGGATTTGGCAGGGCGCTGGTGAAGTTCGCCTCCGAACGTCTCGCCATCGGCGCCGAGCATGAGATCCCCGACTGGACCGCCACGGTCAACCGCATCCTCTGGCGCATCGCCGTGCCGCTGGTCATAGTGATGGTCTTCGTGTTGCCGGCCGTCATGGGACGCGAGGGCTCCGTGCCAGACGAGCTGATCCCCGAGGCTAGCTTGGCGGCCATCGGCATCGCTCTGTACATCCCTTTCTTGCTCACCTTCTTCAGCCATGTCGGCATCCTCGAGACGTGGCAGCGGTTCGACATCATCAACCGGTACCAGATCATTTACGGTATCTTGTGGTACCTCCTTCCGGTGTTGGCCATTGTGTTCACGCAGCGGATCGACATCCTCGTCGGCATTCTGCTTGCCCTGCGGATGCTCCATTGGGCTGCCATTCGCTGGCATGCCCGCCGACTGCTCGCCGACAAGCCGAAGGGTGTGTATCGGAGCGAATACTGGCCGGCGTTGTTCGATTTCAGCAAGTGGATTGTGGTGATCAACTCAGTTGCGCTTGTTATGACCCATCTCGACCGGTTGCTCATTTATTGGGTGATCGGAAGCGCGGCCATGGCGTGGTACAACACGCCGTTCGATGTGGTGCTCAAGGTGACGATCATCCCCATGGCTTTTGCTGGGGTCTTGTTCCCGGCCATCGCCCACGCCACGGGCAGCGATCCGTCCCGCGCACGATACATCTACAACGGATACCGCAATGTCACACTCATGGCCGTCTTCCCCATCTGTGCGGTGCTCGGGTATTTCGCTCCGGAGCTGTTGCAGGCATGGCTGGGACTCTCGATGGAGTCCCACCGAGTGGCGGTATTTCTGGCTCAGAGTACGCTGCCGATGCAGCTGTTTGCCGTCGGTGTGTTCGCCAACAGCATCGCGCTCATCCCCAATTCGTACATCCAGAGCAAGGGGCGTCCCGACCTAATCGCCAAGTTGCACCTGGTCGAAATGCCCGTATTTCTTGTGGCGCTTTGGTACGCAATAAGCAACCATGGGCTCCCGAGTGTGGCGGCCGTCGTTGCCATTCGCATGGTAGTTGACTCCCTAGCCTTGCTCTGGTTGGCCACGGGGAGGGATGAGCGCGGCTGGACATCGGCATCGAGTGTATTCTGGCCCATTTTGCTGGGCGTCGCCATAATGACACCCGCCATGCTAGACGCATCGATCGGAATAAAAACCGTCATTGTCGTGGCCAGTTCAGTCATTTTCGCTCTTGCTATCTGGCACGGCGCCATGCGAAGTGAAGAACGCGAGTTTATTAGAGGAAAAATATCATTTAAGTAGATTTGAAATATGTGTATATATCCATAATATACACATATGATCGACGTTGAGAAAATTATCGGCTTTGATTGGGATCAGGGAAATGCGTTCAAAAACATCAAGCATGCCGTTGAAATGCTCGAAGCAGAACAAGTATTCTTCAATCATCCAATTCTCATGCTTGAGGATCCGTTTCATAGCCACCATGAGACACGCTATCATGCTTTAGGCAAAACAAATAGTGGCCGAAAACTTCACATAACATTCACAATACGTGGTGACGGAACATTGATCAGGGTAATATCAGCTCGTGATATGAGTAGAAAAGAAAGGCAATACTATGAGCAAAAAGAACAAAGCTAAGCCTGTTTTACAAACTGAAGAGGAAGTGCGCGAGTACTGGACCCAGCACGACAGCGCGGATCATCTCGACTGGAGCAAAGCCGAGTCCGTCACCTTTCCAAACCTGAAACCTTCAACCCAGACCATTTCCATTCGTCTCACAAAAAGTCTGTTAGAGTCTATCAGGCTCGAGGCCAATAAACGAGATGTGCCCTATCAATCTCTGATCAAGATTTGGCTGCAAGAGAAGCTCGATAGCCTTCAGAAGTGACCGACTCGTACACCTCAACGAAACCCTTGGCGATGGATGCCCATTCGTAGTGGTCGATGGCCAGCTGGTGTGCCTTTTGGGCCATTTCGGCGGCTGAAGCCGGATCGGTGAGGATATGGTCCATGTGTGCGCGAAGCTCGTCGGGACGGTCGCCAACCAGCACATGCTCGCCGTCGACGGCCTCGATGCCCTCGACTCCGACGCTGGTCGTTATGACAGGCAATGACGCGGCCATGGCCTCGACAATCTTGATGCGCATACCCGAACCAGACAGTAAAGGCACGATCATGCCGCTGCAGCGATGCATGAGCGGCATGACGTATTCAACAAATCCGGTCACTAGCACTCCGTTGGTTCCGTTCCATCGCTGCACCTCGGGAGGTGGGGCGCTTCCGACCACATAAAGGGTGACCCCTGGGTTTGATTTAGCGTATGACGACCAAACGTGCTCTAAAAACCACTGCACCGACTGTGCATAGGGCGCCCAGCTGAGGCTGCCTAAAATGATGAATGCTCGATCGCGCGGCATTCCCTCCACACGCGTAAACCTGGCACTGTCAACGCCAGCTGGAATTGTCCGACCAGGAGTATTTGGGGCCAATTTTCTGAAAAGGGCCTCGTCGGTGGCCGTCACCGTGGTGTAATAGTCCACTTTCCGCATCATGCGCCGCTCATAGCGTTTGGTCTTCCATGCCTGATATTTCAGAAAAGTCCTTTTAAGGGGATTGGACTCGTTCTCTGCCAAACGGCGAAAAATCACATATTCAGCGTTGTGTTGCCGAAGCACAATGGGAACGCCCGGATAGGCCTTGCGCAGCGTCCTCAGGTATTCAGCCATGTAGATCCAGTCGATCTGGATCACGTCCGGTTTGGGCACCTCGTCAGCGACTTTGCGTATCAGCCTGTGAAACTCTGGTTTGGCAAATCGCAAGGCCAAATTGTATGGCTTGCGGGAAAAAAGGTTGCGAAACGCTGTCCATGCATCTGGTTCGGGAAAGTTGCCGTCGACCGTGTACAGCTCCGTGTAGCGCCGGTATAATTCCGGGTCCTGCGGATGACGGTTCGACACCATGGCGATGGTGACCAGACGGTGGCCCATCTTCGACAGGTGCTTCATCGGGTAGTACACGCCGATGGCTCCTCCGTCGACAGGCGGCGCAGGGAGGCGAGGCAGGAGGTTGAGGATGCGCATGGCCAAAGATAACGATTAGCAGTCATTAACAGTTATTATCAATTGTGATCAGAAACCTTTGAAAAACCCACCCCACAATCATTGTTTAATATCGAGTCTCATTTCAGCGGAGCAAGAAAACGCCAGGAATGCATTGAAAGAAGGTCCTTCGCCGACACCTCACCGATCCTTCACTACG
>CAYZWQ010000110.1:0-9798 GCA_964481355.1 uncultured Chitinophagales bacterium | reverse complement strand
CTTTCCATCCCTGAACATTTCCCAATGACCGATACGAATACGGAAGACCAAGACACACAAGCACTTCTCGACATCATCACGGAGGCAGCGCTTGAAAAGAAAGCGAACAATGTTGTGGTGCTTGATGTACGAAAACTGACATCGATGGCCGACTATTTCGTGATTTGCGACGCCGAGACAGACATTCAGGTCAAGGCTATTGCGGAGAACATTTCCGTGAAAACCAAGGAGCTCGCGTCAGAACCGGCTTGGCAGAAAGAAGGGTTCGACGTTCGCCGCTGGGTCATCCTCGACTACGTCGACATCGTGGTGCATGTGTTCCAGACGAACCTTCGCAACTACTACAATTTGGAAAAGATGTGGAGCGACGCCGTGCGCACCGAAATCGTGGACCAACCCAAATGAGGCAGTTCGGCATCATCATGCTGGTTCTTGTGCTGCTTGCACCCTTGGGTTGCAAGAACAAGGAACGTGGCACCGATGGCGGAACGGCCCAAAATCCTCCTCCATCAGAACGGGGACCCGACTTGGGACTACCTATCCGCATCCTGGACGCACCCACCGAGAACTGGGTCACCCTCGACACACTTGCCGACACGGGCAGGCAGCTGTCTTTGGGAAACGTGTACATCAACCGTGTGAGCCGTGCGATGTATGAGTCGAAGTTTGGTTTTCTGGTGGAGGGCGATTTCCCCGACGGCTGCTCCACCCTTCGAAGCCTGACGTTGGCATTCGACGGAGATACAGTTCAGATCGATGCCCGTTCGCAGCGAGACCCCTCCGCAATGTGCACCCAAGCGCTTGTGCCGTTCAGTTACTTTGCCTTTGCCGGGAATGATGATGCCTTCGAGAAGGCCAAACGTTGGAGATTTGGCGATATCACTGCCACCTTAGACTAATAGTTGCACCATGTCCTATCGTATCCTCATCACGGAGCCAATCGTCGGCGATGTGGTAGATTATTTGCGCAAACATGCCGATGTCGTTGTCGGCAACCGCGGGGCTTATGATTCTGAAGAGGCGCTCATTCAGACCATCGGCGACTTTGACGCCGTCATCAGCATGCTCTCGACGCCGATGAGCCGCGAGGTGTTGGAGGCTGGTAAACGCCTGAAAGTAGTCGCCAATTACGCCGTTGGTTACAACAACGTGGATATCACAGCGGCCAAGGAACTGGGGATACACGTGACAAACACACCGGGCGCGCTCACCGAGGCCACTGCCGACATAACGTGGGCACTGATTTTGGCGACCATCAGGAGACTCCCCGAATCGGAGGCTTTTTTGAGACAGGGCAAATTCGACGGTTGGGATCCGCTGGGATTCTTGGGGTACGACCTTTTCGGCAAGACGATCGGCATCATCGGCATGGGCCGGATCGGTCAGGCCGTGGCTCGCAGAGCTGTTGGGTTCGGCATGAAAATCATTTACCACAATAGAAAGCCCGTTGACGCCGCGATGGAGAGCAAGTTATCGGCGACCTACATTGCCGACTACCGAGACTTGGTGCGGCAGTGCGACGTGCTGTCGCTTAATTGTCCGCTCACCCCCGAAAACCGCCATATGATCGACGGCGAAATGCTGCAGCAGATGAAGCGTACTGCCATCTTGGTCAACACCGGTCGTGGACCGCTCGTCGACGAAGCTGCCTTGGCGGTGGCACTCAAGTCGGGATGGATCGCTGGAGCCGGATTGGACGTGTTTGAACTTGAACCGGTCGTACATCCCGACCTTCTCGATGCGCCAAATGCTGTTCTACTGCCGCACATCGGAAGTGCAACCTACGAGACACGCATCCGTATGGGGATGCTGGCCGCCGAGGGCTTGCTGCATCTGCTCAATGGTGGCGAAGGAGATAAACTGCCAAATTTTTTGGTGTAACAATTCAGCCCGTTATGGGCTTTCATTGATGCTAAGAGGATTTTTGATTCGCTTTCGCGACCCTGATTTTCGTTTCAGGGTTTGGGATGAGGCGACATTCACATTAAGGCTCGGTGCACCCATCATTGCCGCACAACTGCTGCAAATGTCGATGGGGTTTGTCGATACCGTGATGGCGGGAAGACTGTCGGCAAACGACCTTGCCGCAGTGGCCATCGGTTCGAGCATGCTGGCCCCCTTGTTCATGTTGTGTTTCGGCGTTCTGATGGGATTGAATCCTATCGTGGCCCAGGCCTTCGGCGGGCGCGACTTCCCCATGATCGGCAAGAACACGCGTCAGGCACTTTGGTTGTCATTGTTGCTGTCGGCGGGTTGCATTGGACTCATGTTGAATTTCGATTTGGCTATTGGCTTGATCGGCGCCGACCCGATTGTGGCCGAAAAGGCCATGGGGTATGTGAAGGCGATGACGTGGGGGATGCCGTTCTATTTGGCATTCATTGCACTGAAGGTGTTCAACGACAGCATCGGGGCGACGCAGCCCGGAATGTGGATTGCGCTGATAGGACTGCCATTTAATGTCTTGGGAAATTGGGTGTTGGTATATGGCAAGTTAGGAGCCCCACAGCTAGGAGCCGTCGGCACCGGCTATGCGTCCTCCATTGTAGGTCTGGTGATGTTTCTGGCAATACTCATCTACACGGTCAACAGAAAAGCCTATGTGCGTTTCGAGATCTTCAAAAACTGGAGATGGCCACAGTGGAAGTATCAGAGGGAATTGTTATGGATCGGGGTGCCGAACGGCATAAGCTCCTTCATGGAGGTGAGCATGTTCGCGACCATCGCCCTGATGATCGGCTCGCTTGGCACGATTGCAATGGCCGGGCACCAAGTTGCCATCAACTTTGGATCCATCACTTTCATGATCCCGTTTGGGCTTGCAACTGCCATCAGTGTCAGAGTGGGTGTCTTTATCGGCCGAAACCAACCAGAAAGGGCGAGATTCGCAGGTTACACGGGGATTGGGCTGAGTGTGCTGATTATGATGACGACGGCAACCATCATGTTGGCTTTCCCACGATTTATCGCCTCGATTTACACAAATGACCCACAGGTGCTAGAGGTGGCCGCCAACCTGCTGTTGATGGCGGCCATTTTCCAGATCTCGGACGGATTGCAGGTGAGCGGTTACGGAGCTCTTCGCGGGCTGAAGGATACGCGGATCCCTATGTTTGTGAACATTTTGGCATATTGGGGAGTAGGACTTCCCATTGGATATTGGGCCGGGATGGTCCAAGGTTGGGGTCCACAAGGGTTTTGGGTGGGGTTGATCTTCGGGCTATCGGTCGCGGCAGTGCTGCACAACCTCAGGTTCAAATATTTGAGCAACAAATTGCTCGATAAGTCCGCTTGAAACGGCAGAAAGCGTACATTGGTTGAGACATGAAAACCCAACCGTGTCCATAAAATATGCCAGCCTACATAAACGCCATCGCAACTGCACTTCCAGACCATGTCTATCCACAGGCCTTTGCCCGTGAGATGATGAAGTCATTTATTGGGGGCAAGCGGGAAACATCGGCCATTTTGCACAGGGTGTACACCCAGTCGGGCATCGACCGAAGATACAGTGTCTTGCCAGACTTTGAGGAGGGTGCCAGCGAAGGTAAGTTGTTCCTGAGAAACGGGGAATTTCATCTGAAGCCGACCACAGGCCAGAGAAACAAGGTATACACGGAAGAGGCAAAGGTCCTCTACAGCTCAGTGGCACGCAAGGCGATCTTGAATGCAGGCATGACACCCAACGATATCACACACGTCATCACCGTATCCTGCACCGGTTTTTTCGCACCGGGACCCGATTACTCAGTGGTGATGGATCTTGGGTTGCCTCACTCGACGCCCAGGTTCCATTTGGGATTCATGGGCTGCTATGCGTTCTTCCCTGCGCTTCGTATGGCTGCGTCATTCTGCGAAAGCGACCCTGATGCCAACGTGCTGATCGTCTGCGTTGAATTATGCACGCTCCACCTTCAGATCGACGACTCGATCGACTCCATCCTCAGCGGATCGGTTTTCGGAGACGGTGCGTCAGCAGCCGTGGTATCTGCGCTTCCATCCCACTCTGCCTCGTCCATGAAAGTGGAAGCCATGCAGACCATGCTCGCACCCGAGGGGGAGGCCGACATGGCATGGACCATTGGTGACAACGGTTTCGATATGGTGCTTACGTCGTATGTCCCCACCATCTTGGAGATGAAGACCGATGCAACCATCAAACCCATGCTGCAACAGGCAGGGTTTGGAGTAGACGACATCCACACTTGGGCAGTACATCCCGGCGGAAGAGCCATTTTAGACAAGGTGAAGGGCTCGATAGGCATGGACGAGTCGAAGCTGTGGGCTTCGAGGGAGGTCCTGTTCGAAGTGGGCAATCTGAGCAGTGCCACCATATTGTTCGTTTTGGACAAAATCCTGCGTAATGCACCCAAAGATGGTGACCATGTCGTCGCGATGGCTTTTGGACCCGGCCTAACCATCGAATCGGCAGTGCTGACGCTGTCCGTCCCCTCGGCATAAACTACCACGCTAATGCCCTTGATCCTGAAACAACGAAGGACCGACCTCACGGAGTTGATGGACCGCAGTGATGTGGATCTCGCCAAATTGTTCAGGACGTACGACGGATTTCGAGTGATCAACCCGCTTCTTGCGCGTTGGAAGTACATCTATCGGTCGCACATCAGGCCCGCTCTTGCATTACATCCGCAGAAGGTACACACGCTGCTCGACATTGGATGCGGCGGCGGCGATGTGATGGAGTCTCTGGCTCGGTATGCTGCCCGAGACGGCTTCAAACTCAGTGTGACCGGCATCGACCCGGACGGCAACGCCGAGGCGTATCTTAAACTTCGAAATCCTAGCGTACACATCCACTTTCGGAAGGCTATGAGTTCAGAGTTGGTCAGAGAAGGGCTGAAGTTCGATTTTGTGATATCCAACCATGTGATGCATCATTTGAATGACAGCGACCTTGTCTCCCTTGCAAACGATGCCAAAGATTTGTCGCGCCAATTGGTGTTGTTCAACGACATTGAGCGGGGTGATCTGGCATGGCTGGTGTTCAACCTGACATGGCCTTTTTTTTGGAGGTCGTACATTACACCCGACGGACTGATGTCGATCCGCCGGAGTTTTACGAAGGGCGAATTATCGGGTCTAATTGGCAAGCAGTGGGTGGTTCGCAGAATTTTCCCTTATCGTTTATTGCTCAGTGTACATTGTTCCGATCATGAGGTATGATAGTGGATGAGACAAAACAATCCGAGAGTACCCCGCTTCCAAGCTATTGCGATATTCTTGTGGTGGGTGCCGGTCCGGTAGGGATGTTGCAGGCGCTTCTATTTCAGAAAGCCGGTTTCCAAGTCGCCGTTGTTGACCGGCGCACGGATATCGACCAGCATTCGAGGGCGATAGGGATCCATCCGCCGGGTCTTGCTTCTTTGGATCAAGTCGGGCTTGCCACCTCGTTCACGGAAAAGGGTATCACCGTCACGGGTGGTTGGGCATATGTGGACGGTAAACCTGTCGGGCGAATGGGTTTTGACCAAAATCCTGGGTTATGGAAGTATCCTGTCGTGATGCCGCAACATTCGACGGAGCGCATACTGGAACAGGCATTGGCGTCGAACAATATTCCAGTGTATCGGGGTTGTTCGTTCGTGGGGTTCGATCAGACGGGCGATTCCGTGCAGGTTGCAGTTAGGGATCAAGACTATGTCAATCACATGGTCAGCTGCAGGCTTTTGGTCGGATGTGACGGCAAGCGCAGCGCGGTGAGGTCGGCCATAGGAACCGACTGGAATGGAGGCAAATATCCAGACCGGTACATCATGGGCGACTTTCGTGATCAAGGATTATTTGAAGCGGACGCCGTCATTAATCTGCATCGCGAAGGAATGGTCGAGAGTTTTCCTTTGCCGGATGGGAAGCGTCGATGGGTGGCCCGTCTGAGGCATGACACCGGTGAGCCAAATGTGGAGATGTTGGTGGAGACTGTCAGGGCTCGGATGTCACCCGAGGTTGAATTGGATGATTGCACAATGTTCAGTGCTTTTGGCATCGAGCGATGGAGGGCCGACCGGCTGGTTAAGGGGAGGGTTGTGCTCGCGGGTGATGCCGCCCATGTGGTGAGTCCAATTGGCGGGCAGGGAATGAACCTTGGCTGGATGGATGCGTCTGATCTGAAACGTCATTTAACGGTGGCGGGCTCATTGACAAATTCCACTGTGTTGTCGAATGCGCTCTCCACATACGAACTTGGCGTTCAGAAGCGTGCAAAGGAAGGCATCCGTAGAGCCTGGTTCAACACGGTGTTGGGCAGGTCCGGCAAGTTTAAATATCTGAAATTGGCGGCGGCCCACCTGATCGTAAACACCGGCATGCAACGGGTTTTTGCACGCCGGTTTACGATGGGTGACTTGTAGCTGACATTAACTACTGCGCAACTTCAGGTTTGATTACAATCCTGAAAGTGGCCCCTTCATCGGTGGAATCAATTTCGATGAACCCACCATGGGCCTTTACAATATCGTGGGTGATGCTCAGTCCCAATCCAGTGCCTTCAGTACCTTTCTTTGTCGTGAAGAAGGGCTGCAGAATCTTGTCGCGGATGCTCTCCGGTATTCCGGGACCATTGTCCGAAACCTCGATGGTGTAGAGATTGTCATTTTTCTTGGTCACAACTCTCAAGGCCGGCTTATATCCTGCTTCTGAGCCTTTTGAGAGCTTGTCGCGCATGGCGTCGAAGGCGTTGTTCGTAAGGTTCAAAATTACGCGGCTGAAATCTTCGGCAATCATCGGTATCTCGCCGATAGACTCGTCAAGTTTGAGGTCCAATTCAACGGAAATCGCATTTTTCCCCGCACGCATGCCGTGGAAGGCAAGATTCACGTACTCTTTTACGAGGTCGTTGAGGTTTGTCGGCTCCATTTTCCCGCTTCCGCCGCGGCTGTGCATGAGCATGCTTTTTACGATTCCGTCAGCCCGTGTGCCATGTTCGTTTATTTTGGTGAGGTTGGCCTTGATGAAAGAGAGTGTCTCTTTGATGAAATCGCGGTCTGGGCTGTCCTCCATGTATTTGTCGATGTCGACGACCACTTCGTCCACCATTTCGATCGAGACGGCAGAGAAGTTGTTCACAAAATTCAATGGGTTCTTGATTTCGTGGGCGATTCCAGCCGTCAGTTGACCCAGTGAAGCCAGCTTTTCCTGTTCGATGAGCTGTTTTTGTGCAGACTTCAGATTCTGGTGCGCTATTTCGAGGTTGTTGTACGCCTTCTCAATTTCACGGGCGTGTTCCAATTCGCGCTCACGGTTGCGCTCCTCCTCCTGCTTGATGAGCCTTTTCCGCTGAAATCTGTCAATGTAAACTACAGAGCCTGCAAACATCACCAAATAAAAGCCATATGCCCACCAGGTTCGCCACCATGGAGGCAGGATTTCAAACGACGCCACTACGACTTCGCTGCTCCATACATTGTCGGGGTTTGATGCTCGCACCATGAGATGGTAGGTGCCGGGCGCCAAGTTGGTGAATGTTGCCGACCGATACGTGGATGGAATGCTCCAATTGTCGTCGAAGCCCTGCAATTTGTGGGAGTATGAGATTTCGTCGGAATTCGAATAGAAAAGACCCGTGAAGTCGATGCTTATCATGTTCTGATTGTGTCTGAAAAGCAATGTGTCACCCTTGTAACTCGGTAAATTTTCATCGGGCATTCCGGGCCAGACGTTATTGTTGAAGACTCTTATCCCCGAAAGGACAATGCGCGGTGGGACTGGGTTTGGCCTAATCGAAGATGGATCGAACAGATAGAACCCATCGGCACCCGACGTAATCATCGAGCCATCCTGCAGTGTCAAAATTGAACCACGAGCGCCAGGACGCACACCCGAGGATGGTCCAAAATTCGTGAATCGAACGGAATCCTCCGGGAAGTAGGACAGACCACGGCCTGTGCTCAGCCAAATGTTGCCGGCGTTGTCCTTTGCCATGTCGAAAATGGAAGTGTGCGCCAGACCTTGCTCATCGCCGAAAAATGTCTGGCTCCCACTCGAAACATCATATTGAATAAGACCGCTAAGATACGAGCCGGCCCAAAAGCCGCTGTCGCCGGCCGGCAGGATGCGCGTAATGGACGACCAACTGCCTGGTACGATATCAAAGGAATCGTTTGCCTTGTCGAACTTGAGCAGGTACAGGTTGGTGCTTACCCACAGCTCGCCGTTGGCCTCGTAAAAACTGAAGGGGCGGTTGTCTGAGTCGGGATAACGATCTGGGTTGGCGTCGTCGTAGATGAATCGGTCACTGCTTCCATCGGGCTTGAGGCGTATGAGGCCACCACCATCAATCGCGATCCATGTTGTTCCATCTGAACTGTTATATATTTCACGAACAATGCCGGCAATATTGGTGACTTTTGCCGAGAACTCCGCCGGAAGAGGAAGCAACCGGTTCAACCGAAGATCGACCAAGTCGACCTTGCTCAGCCCACTTGCATCCCTGCTCGCAATCCAAGCACTACCCTCGCCGGATCTGCGAACTGTAGTGATGGTCAAACGCTGCAATCCTGGGATATTGATGTATTGCCATTCTCCCGTCGTTGGATCGAACATGGTGAGTCCGTCGAGGTGAGTACCTATCCACACTTTGCCAGAGCCGTCCTGAAAAAACGACAAAACCCTGTTGTATCTTTCCGACTGAGAGTCACGGAGCTGGACATGTTGGAAAAGAGATTGGGCTGGATCGAGTGAATATACGCCCGAACCCCAGCTGCCAAACCAGATTAAGCCGGCATGATCGCTGATCATGTCGAAGGTGATGAGTCCCTCGGGTCGATCGGTCGGCATGTTTACCTTACGAAACGTGCCAGTCCCGGGATCGAACGTCATCATTTGGCTCGAGTACTCCGTGCGTAGCCACAATAGACCGTTGTAGTCTGGGGCGATGTCCCAAATAATTACAGGTTGCCCATCACCGAGTTGCTGAGGCACACGATAGGTCTGCAACGATCCATCATCGAAACGGTATCTGTGCAATGCCAAATTGTCGCCAATCCAAAGATTGCCGTTATTGTCGTCAAAAAAGGAAAAAGAGAGGAAGCTGGAGGTGCCCAAATCTGCAACAGCCTCGAAGTTGCCGGTTTTGACGTCCAACCGTTGCAATACACCGATACCTGTTTGCGGCGTGATGCTCGTCACCCAAAGCACGCCAGGCTCACTCTTCGATTCGTACAATGAATACACATTATCGGACGCGATTGACTGAGGCTTCTCCGGATCGTGTCTGTAATGGATAAATCCGCCGGTGGCAACATCATAACGATTGAGGCCTCCGCCCAGGGTGCCCAGCCACACATTGTCGGCTGCGTCGACGAACAACGGGGTTTCGCTGTCTCTCGAAAGATATGCGTTAGGAGAACTTATGGAGTTGTTTTGGTCGGCATCGTGTACAAAACGTTGCTTTTCATTCAGTGATGTGTTGACGCGCCATAGCTCCAGCGTGTTGTCGGGCATAATACGCACGCTCCATACATTCCCCTTGGAATCGTCCTTGATAGACGATATGAACGCACTCACCGCATTTGATGGATCATGGATAAATCGCCGAAATCCAAGTGTCCATGGATTATACAGGTTCAGTCCATTGGAAGTGCCAACCCAAAATGAGCCATCCCTTCCTTGGAACATCGAGAATATTGAGGCGTCGCTGATCGAAGTTGAGTCGTCAGGATCAGGCACGAACGAAATCAGATCGTAACCATCGGTTCTGGCCAATCCACCCTGGGTGCCAATCCAAACATAACCGTCTGCAGTCTGAAGCAGACTTGTTCCGGAATTCTCGGGAAGACCATC
>CAYZWQ010000109.1:0-9876 GCA_964481355.1 uncultured Chitinophagales bacterium | reverse complement strand
GACCTGCATCTACATATGTGAAGATGCTGTCGAGGTACACGCCCTTGTATACGACGCGGAATGGGTTCTTAAAACCAAATTTCGGAAGACGACGCTGCATAGGCATCTGTCCACCTTCGAATCCAGGCCTGTGGTTGTAACCGCTGATAGCCTTCTGACCTTTGTGTCCTTTGCCCGATTGTTGACCCAGACCGGAACCTTCGCCACGGCCGAGACGCTTGCGGGTCTTCTTATTTGGGGCCGGTGCCTTTAAATTCTCGAGTTTCATGCTTTTGTAATGCTACGATTGAGGTTTACGTGATCAGAGGATCAACCTTCAAAGACTTTGTGCAGAGACACGCCGCGTCGTGCCGCAACATCCTCAGGGCTTTCCAAGCGACGGAGGGCGTCGATGGTGGCCTTCACGAGGTTGTGCGGGTTCGATGAGCCGAGCGACTTGCTCAAAATGTTGTGGATACCGGCATTCTCAAGCACGGCCTTTACGGCACCGCCTGCGATAACACCAGTACCTTCGGAAGCCGGCAGCAGGAGCACACGCCCCGCCCCGCACTTGCCCACTACCGGGTGGGCAATGGAGCCCGTCTTGGTTACGTGCACCCGAATGAGGTTTTTGCGGGCGTCGTCGAAGCCTTTTTGGATGGCATCCGACACTTCGTTGGCCTTTCCGAGACCGGAACCGACGACACCGTCTTTGTTTCCAACAACCACAACCGTATTGAAGCTGAAACGGCGTCCACCTTTTACTACTTTGGCTACACGGTTGATGTTTACCATGCGCTCCTCAAGCGTGAGGTCGCTGGCTTTAATGTTGTAATTCTTGCGAGTTTGCTTAGGCATAGTCTGTTCCGTTTTAGAATACGAGTCCACCTTCACGTGCGCCGTCAGCCATAGACTTGACGATTCCGTGGTAGCGATAACCATTTCGGTCGAATACAACCGTGCTGAATCCGGCTTCCTTGGCGATTCGTGCAACTTCCTTGCCTACTTCGGCGGCACGTTCGATCTGAGTCTTGCCGGCAAGCGCGTCCTTCAGAGAAGCTGTGCGGGTAGAGGCGGCTGCAAGTGTAACACCGTTATCGTCGTCGATAAGCTGAGCGTAGACATGCTTGTTGCTTTTGAAAACACTGAGACGCGGACGTACAGCGGTGCCGGTAACGCGGGAGCGGACCCGCATCTGTATTTTCTTCCGGCGATTTTTTTGGAGTATAAACATGATCTTTTACCCTTGATGTTACTTGCCTGCCGATTTACCAGCCTTACGACGCACCTTCTCGTTCAGGTAACGTACACCCTTGCCTTTGTACGGTTCGGGCTTGCGCAGCGAACGGATCTTGGCGGCTACTTGGCCCACAAGCTCCTTGTCGATACCGGTGATGATGATGCGTGGATTTTTGGCTGTTTTCGTGTCCACCTCGATGGATATCTCCGAAGGTGGCACAAAGAAGAACGGGTGTGAGTACCCGAGGGCCAGTTCCAGGATGTTACCGTTCATGTTAGCACGGTAGCCCACGCCGATAAGCTCGAGTTCCTTCTTGAAGCCGGCCGACACACCCACGACCATGTTGTTGATCAGGGAGCGATACAAACCATGCATGGCACGGTCGCGCTTTTCCTCGGTCTTGCGAACCACGGTCACTTCGGTGCCATTTTTCTCGATATCGAGATCGGCCAGCACTTTCAAAGAAAGCGTGCCTTTTTCACCTTTTACTGTAACCTGATTCTGAGCATCGACATTAATGTCGACTCCCTTAGGAAGGCTGATCGGTAGTTTGCCTATACGGGACATAATATCTTCAGCTATGGGATTAGTAAATGTAGCAGAGTACTTCGCCGCCAATGTTCAGCTTGCGGGCTTCCTTGTCGGTCATCACACCCTGTGATGTAGTGAGGATGGCAACCCCAAGTCCATTGCGTACGCGCGGGAGATTGCCGTGGCCGGCATACTTGCGCAAGCCTGGTTTCGATACGCGATTGATCTCGCGGATAACCGGTTGGCCGTAGCTGTCGTACTTAAGGAACAGACGCAAAATACCCTGCTTGTTGTCGGCGATATCGATGAAGTTCGAGATATAACCCTTGTCGTGCAGGATGCGCGCCATCGAACGCTTGATCTTTGAGGCTGGGATATCGACGCTGCGATGTCCTGCCTGTTGGGCGTTGCGTATGCGTGTCAAAAAATCGGCTATTGGATCAGTCATGGTCTTCGTCCTCTGATGGTTACCAGCTGGCTTTTCTCATTCCGGGTATCTTGCCTTCGAGTGATAGCTCGCGGAACTTGATCCGTGAGATACCATACTGGCGAATATAGCCGCGTGAACGTCCGGTCAGTGCGCAGCGGTTGCGCACGCGTGTCGGACTTGCATCGCGCGGAAGTTTTTGAAGTGCGACGGAATCGCCGGCGGCTTTGAGGGCCTTACGACGTTCGGCGTACTTTTCTACCGTCTCCGCGCGCTTCTTGTTACGGGCTATCCAGGATTTCTTTGCCATGGCTCTGTTTATTTATTGCGTTTCTTGAATGGCATGCCGAGGTGCTTCAGCAAGGCGTATGCCTGTTCGTCGTTGGGGGCGGTAGTCACGAAGGTGATGTCCATTCCGTGCATCTTGTCGATCTTGTCGGTGTCGATCTCAGGGAAGATGGCATGCTCCTTAAGTCCGATGGTGTAGTTACCGCGACCGTCGAAGCTTTTGTCGGGAACGCCTTGGAAGTCGCGTGTGCGTGGCAGTGCCAGCGTGACGAAACGGTCGAGGAATTCCCACATCATGGTCTTGCGAAGGGTGACTTTTGCACCGATCGGCATTCCCTGACGTAATTTGAAGTTGGAGATGGAGGACCGTGCCTTGGTGAGCACCGGACGCTGGCCGGTGATCTGCCCTATACTTGCTGCGATGTCGTCGAGACGTTTACGGTCTGAGACAGCATCGCCCACGCCGACGTTGATCGTAATCTTTTCAAGCTTGGGCACTGCCATCACGTTCTCGATTCCAAACTCTTCCATGAGCTTGGATGCAACCTCGTTCTTGTACAGTGAATAAAGTCTAGCTTCTGCCATTTTTTATATACCTCGGAAGGAATTATTTGTCAAGTTGTTCACCGCTGAGCTTGGCATAGCGAACCCAACGAAGCTTGCCGTTCGATTCTACCTGCCTGCGCCCGATACGGGTCGGCTTGTCTTGCACGGGGTCGATCGGAAGTACGTTGGATGCATGGATAGGCATCTCCTTCTCGATACGTCCACCCTTTGGGTAGTTCTGGTTTGGCTTCTGGTGCTTGATGCGGATGTTCACACCTTCTACCAATACGCGCTCTTTTGCTGGGTAGACAGTCAAAATACGGCCGCGCTTTCCTTTGTCGTTACCGGAGAGCACTTGTACCTCGTCGCCCTTTTTGACGTGTAGCTTTTTTTGTTGATTAAACTTACGTGGCATGGTTATTCTCCAGTTTATAGTACCTCGGGAGCCAGCGAAACAATACGCATGAAGCTCTTCTCGCGTAACTCGCGGGCAACCGGTCCAAAAATACGGGTGCCTACGGGTTCCATGTCTTTGTTGATAATGACGGCTGCATTCTCGTCGAAGCGACTGTAGCTACCGTCGCGGCGGCGATACTCCTTCTTGGTGCGTACGACAACTGCCTTAACAACATCGCCCTTCTTGACGTTGCCGCCTGGCGAAGCTACTTTGACAGAGGCGGCAATGAGATCGCCGATGCGTGCGTAACGCTTCTTGGAGTCGCCAAGAACCTTGATGCACATCACTTTTTTGGCACCGCTGTTGTCGGCCACTGTCAATACAGATTGCTGCTGAATCATGACTTTATCCTGTTAAGCGGTTACTTGGCTACTTCTACGATTTCGACCAGACGCCAGCGCTTGTTTTTCGACAAGGGGCGTGTCTCCATGATGCGCACAAGGTCGCCTTGGTTGGCCTTGTTCTCCTCATCATGAGCCATATACTTGGTCGTTTTTGTGATGAATTTCCCGTAGATCGGGTGCTTCACCTGACGGTCGACAGCAACTGTGATGGACTTGTCCATCTTGTTGCTGACCACGCGGCCGACGCGGGTCTTACGCATGTTGCGTGCGTTTGATTCAGACATAGCGCTTTTGGGTCCTCTTAGTTAGCGAGCTTTTCTTTCAAAATGGTCTTCAAACGGGCGACGTCACGCTTGAGCTGACGCTTGCGGGCAGGATTGTCTACCTGGCCCTTGATAGCACGGTCGAAGTTGTACTTCTGTATCTCAGCAGTGGTTTCCTTGAGACGTGTCTCAATGTCGGCCACTGTCATTTCGCGTATTTCTTTCGCTTTCATCTAGTGGACTCCTTACTTGCCTTGATAGTCGCGGCGGACTACGATTTTCGTTTTAATTGGCAGTTTGAACTGGGCCAGGCGGAGAGCCTCCTTGGCCAGGTCAACGTTCACTCCACCGATCTCGAAGAGGATACGACCCGGGTGCACGACAGCAACCCAGTGGTCGAGCGAACCCTTACCGCTACCCATACGGGTTTCGGCCGGCTTCTTGGTGATCGGTTTGTCTGGAAACACACGGATCCACACTTGGCCCTCGCGCTGGAGGCGACGGTTGATGGCAACACGGCAGGCCTCGATTTGACGGGCCGTGATGAACTTCCCTTCCATTGCCTTGATGGCAAAGTCGCCAAAGGCAATCTGATGGCCTCTTGAGGTGTTACCCTTGATTGGACCGCGAAATACGCGACGGCGTTTAACTCGTTTCGGTTCTAACATGGTTCAATCTCCTTATTGATCGGCGTTGTTGCGACGGCGGCCACCACGGTTACCTCCACGGTCTCCGCCACGATCTCCACGATCGCCACGTGAGCGGGCTGGACGGTCTCCACGACGTGCCTGGGGAGCTGTCTTCTCAAGTCGGGCTGTTACAGCTGCCGGTGTAAGGTCGGCTTCGCCGATGATCTCACCCTTGAAAATCCATACGTTCACACCAATCGATCCGTAGATCGTCTGGGATGTGGCATGCGAAAAGTCGATGTCCGCACGAAGCGTATGGAGAGGAACACGTCCTTCCTTGTACTGCTCGGTACGCGCCATTTCAGCACCACCCAAACGTCCGGAACACTTGATCTTGATTCCCTTGGCACCCATCCTCATTGCAGATGCAATGGCCATCTTCATGGCACGTCGGAACGAAATACGTGCAGCAAGCTGCTGCGCGATGTTCTGAGCCACAAGGCTTGCATCCACTTCAGGACGCTTGATCTCACTGATCTTGATCTGAACCTCTTTGTTCGTGATGCTCTTGAGCTCTTCGCGCAACTTGTCGACCTCTTCTCCGCCGCGGCCGATGATCACACCTGGACGGCTGGTGAGAAGCGTCAACAAAACGCGGCGAGGCGTGCGCTCAATGAGTACATTCGACAAGCCAGCGTTGCGAAGTCGCGTTTGCAGATAATTACGAAGTTTGTGGTCTTCGAGCAGGTTAGCTGCGGCATTATCTTCCGAGTACCAGTTGGAATCCCAACCACGGACGATGCCCAGACGCAGACCAATTGGATGTGTTTTCTGTCCCAAGGTTACCTCAGTCTATTTATTCTTGCGTTTCTTTCTTGGACACAACCACTGTGATGTGGCAGCTGCGCTTGCGGATCGGGTGCGCACGACCTTGTGGGGCCGGCTGGATACGCTTGAGCGTTGGTCCTTCATCTACGAAAATTGCCTTGATGAACAAAATGTCATCGTCAAGACGCTCTTCCTCAAATTTGTCGCGAGCGTTTGCTGCGGCCGATTTGATGACTTTCGACACCTCAATGGCGGCACCCTTGTTCAGGAACTTGAGTTTGTCAAGCGCCTTGCGAACAGAGTCGCCTCTGACCAAATCGGCAATGAGACGCGTCTTACGCGGGGAGCGACGCAGATAGCGCTGTACTGCGCGGGCTTCGATAGTTGTGTTGGTCAATTCCATTACTTCTTGCCTTTACCATCTTTTTTCTGCGGGTGTCCACGGAAGGAGCGCGTCGGCGAGAACTCGCCGAGTTTGTGACCAACCATGTTTTCAGTGACATAGACCGGTATAAACTGCTTTCCGTTGTGCACGGCGAAGGTCATGCCGACGAAGTCGGGCGAAATCATCGACGCTCTCGACCAGGTCTTGATGACCTTCTTCGAGCCCGTAGAAGTGGCTTCGTCAACCTTCTTCTGCAGTTTATGGTGAATGAATGGTCCTTTTTTAAGCGAACGTGGCATAATTAGTCAATTTAGTCTTATGCGTTCCTTCTGCGAACGATGTATTTGCTCGATAACTTGCGACGATTGCGCGTCTTCTTGCCCTTGGCAATCTGACCCCATGGCGAGCGTGGGTGTCCACCGGAGGCCTTTCCTTCGCCACCACCCATCGGGTGATCGACCGGGTTCATGGCAACACCGCGTGTGTGTGGTCTGCGACCCAGCCAACGGCTGCGACCCGCTTTACCCAGCGTGATGTTCATGTTGTCTGGATTGCTGACGGTACCGACTGTTGCACGGCAGTTGCCGAGAACCATCCGGATCTCGCCAGATGGCAATTTTATGGTGACATAGCGGTCCGTTTTGGCCACCAGCTGGGCACTCGTGCCGGCGCTGCGTGCCATCTGGCCGCCCTTGCCGGGAGTGAGCTCTATGTTGTGAACAACGGTGCCCAACGGCATGTTGCGCAATTCGAGCGTGTTTCCGTTGTCTGGGGCAGCAGTGACGTCCGATATCACACGATCACCGACTTTGAGTTTGTCCGGGGCCACAATGTAGCGCTTCTCACCGTCTGCATAATTCAGCAGAGCAATGCGTGCTGTGCGGTTTGGATCGTACTCGATGGTCGCAACGGTCGCTGGTATGCCATTCTTGTCGCGCTTGAAGTCGATCAAACGGTAGCGGCGCTTGTGGCCACCTCCTTTATGACGGCTTGTCATGCGGCCGTATACGTTACGTCCGCCAGACTTCTTCAAGCTGGTGACCAGGCGACGCTCGGGTTTCGAGGTCGTAATGTCGTCGAAAACAGGGGCAATGCGGTGGCGCGTGCCTGGTGTATTCGGTTTGAGTTTCTTGGTTGCCATGGTTATGTCAGCTCTTCTTAGATTTCGCCGTAGAAGTCAATCGTGTCGCCTTCCTTGAGAGTCACAATGGCCTTCTTGCGGACGCTCGTGCGACCGTCTACGTAGCCACCTTTCGTGAATCTGCCTTTAGGCTTCGACGGTGTCACAATTGTGTTCACTGCCACCACGGTAACTTGTGGGTAAAGTTCCTTGATGGCTTCTTTGACTTGCAGCTTTGTGGCCTTAAGGTCGACCTCAAAGGTGTACTTGTTCAATTTTTCCTGAAAACGGGTGTTTTTCTCCGTGATCACGGGACGTTTGATAATCATGCCTCAACCTCCTGGGCCGTCTTGAAGTTATTTTCGATTGCAGACACTGCACCCTCTTGGATCAGAAGTACGTCAGCATGCAGGATTTCGTACGTCGACGGCTTGTTAGCCTCGAGAATCGCAACCTTGGGGAGGTTACGGCCAGACTTGTACACGTTAATCTGAGTTCCGTTGGTCAGAAGAAGCACCTTCTTGCCGTCTACATTCAATGCGGAAAGCAATGCGTTGAAGCTCTTCGTCTTCGGAGTCTCAAAGTTGAAGTCCTCAACAACGATGATCGCATTGTCCTTCGCTTTGTAAGCGAGGGCCGATTTGCGGGCAAGCTGCTTCTGCTTCTTGTTCATGTACACGTTGTAGTCGCGCGGCTGTGGTCCATGAACCGTTCCACCACCCTTGAGCAGCGGTGAGCGGAGCGATCCGCGACGTGCACCGCCGGTTCCCTTTTGACGGAAAGCCTTTTTGCCACCGCCACGCACTTCGCTGCGGCCCTTCACTTTGGCTGTGCCCTGACGCTGGTTGGCCATGTATGCACGCACAGCCTCGTAGATGACCGTGTCGTTAGGTTCGATACCGTAGATCGACTCGTCAAGCTTGATGTTGCGGCCGGTGGCCGTTCCGTCAATTTTTAATACACTGAGTTCCATGGTTCGTACCACCCTTATGCTTTATGGATTTCAACCACACGTCCGTTCGGTCCCGGAATGGATCCTCTCAACAAGATGAGATTGGATTCAGGGACAATCTTCACAACGGTGAGATTTTGAATTTTTACCCGGTTGTTGCCGGTCTGGCCACCCATCTTGATGCCCTTGAACACACGGCTGGGGTCAGATGCCTGACCGATGGATCCAGGTGCACGCTGGCGGTTGTGCTGACCGTGCGTACGACCACCGACACCGGCAAAGCCATGGCGCTTGATGACGCCCTGGAATCCTTTACCTTTGGAAGTGCCGACGACATCGACTTTGACGCCCTCCGAGAAGAGGTCTTCAATCTTGATGGAGTCGCCAAGGGTGAAGCCCTCAGGCAGTGATTCGCGAAACTCGCTCACATAGCGCTTGGGTCCGACGCCAGCCTTGTTGAAGTGGCCAATAAGAGCCTTGCTGGTGTTCTTCTCCTTTTTGTCGACTGTGGCGAGCTGCATGGCCTCGTAACCGTCGGTTTCAACCGTTCTGATCTGTGTGATCACGTTCGGCTCAACCTCAATGACGGTAACCGGCACGAAGTTGCCGGCAGCATCATAGACGCTGGTCATTCCGACTTTTTTTCCGATTAATCCACTCATGATTTGATACGGTTATAAGGTCAAACTTTGATTTCAACATCCACACCGCTTGGAAGCTCGAGCTTCATCAGGGCGTCGATGGTCTGGGAGCCGGTGCTCAAGATGTCGATGAGGCGCTTGTGTGAGCGTGTTTCAAACTGCTCGCGCGACTTCTTGTCGACAAACACCGAACGGTTGACGGTATAGATGGTCTTGTCGGTAGGGAGAGGGATCGGACCCGATACCACTGCTCCGGTAGATTTGACCGTCTTGATGATCTTCTCTGCAGACTTGTCGATCAGGTTGTGATCGAAAGACTTGAGTTTGATGCGAATTTTTTGCTGTGTAGCCACTTTTATGGGTATCCTTTTCTTATTCGAGGATTTTGGCCACGACGCCGGCGCCCACGGTGCGTCCGCCCTCGCGGATGGCGAAGCGAAGGCCCTCTTCCATGGCGATCGGCTGGATCAGGTCGACCACAAGCTTCACGTTGTCGCCCGGCATGACCATCTCCACGCCCGACGGCAGCTCGGTCACGCCCGTCACGTCGGTCGTGCGGAAGTAGAACTGCGGACGGTAGCCGTTGAAGAACGGCGTGTGGCGCCCGCCCTCGTCCTTGCTCAGGATGTAGACCTCGCTCTCGAACTTCGTGTGAGGGGTCACCGAGCCCGGCTTGCAGATCACCATCCCGCGCATCAGGTTGTTCTTCTCGATGCCGCGCAGCAGCAGACCGGCATTGTCGCCGGCGCGGCCCTCGTTGAGCAGCTTGCGGAACATCTCGATGCCGGTGATCACCGACTTCATCTTCTCCTCGTTGATGCCCACGATGTCAACCTCGTTGCCCACCGTGATCACCCCGCGCTCGATGCGGCCCGTGGCAACCGTGCCGCGGCCCGTGATCGAGAACACGTCCTCGATCGGCATCAGGAACGGCTTGTCGACCGCGCGCTCAGGGGTCGGAACGTAGCTGTCCACCGCGTCCATGAGCTCGACCACCGTGGCCTCCCACTGCGGCTCGCCGTTCAGCGCGCCCAGCGCAGAGCCCTTGATGACCGGGATGTCGTCGCCCGGGAACTCGTACTTGCTCAGAAGCTCGCGGATCTCCAGCTCCACCAGGTCGATCAGCTCGGCGTCGTCGACCAGGTCCACCTTGTTCATGAACACGACCAGGTACGGAACGCCCACCTGGCGGGCCAGCAGGATGTGCTCGCGCGTCTGCGGCATCGGGCCGTCGGTGGCAGCGACC
>CAYZWQ010000108.1:0-9888 GCA_964481355.1 uncultured Chitinophagales bacterium | reverse complement strand
TAATGTTTGAAATTGAGGGATTTTCCCACGCTGAGATAGCACACGTGCTCAACATAACCGAAAGCAGTTCAAGATCGATTTTGACACGGGTCAAAATCCAGCTTCGACAATCATTGACAGACCTATGAAAAATCCGTTCTATTCACCAGACGAGCATCCGACCAAGTCGGAAGCGGACCAAATCTGGGCTCAAATCGAGCCGCATATTCCCGTGGCTGTACGACGGTCGGCCGTAATCATCGATTGGCGGAGCTTCATATACGGTAACGGGGCCGCGATGTTGCTGCTATTCTCCGGTGTGGGTGTCTACTCCGTCTTGAGTTCGGGCGCGCCAGCACGTGGCGACCGAATCGACTTGGCCTATGAGCAGGCCATGAACACCCTCGTGAGCGTGAGTCCGGAATTGATTGATGGTGCCCCCGAAGACCGGAAGGCGCGTCTTGAGACGACCGTCCTGAACATCGAAGACATCGACAGGGTGATCAACGAAATTCGGGACGACATGCTGCTGAATGGAACTTCCGAAATCAAACAACGGCAACTGCGCCAAATGTATGCCATGAAAATGGACTATCTCAAAGAACTTTTACTAAACGGGGAGGTTGATCTCTAATGCGGGTACTTACAAGAATATCAAGCTGCATCGTGATGGGATTGCTGCTTGTTGGCACAGCAAGTGGGCAGCAGGAAGATCTGATTACCGTCAAAGACAGTGGGACCCACATCTTGCCGGCTTCCAAGACCCTCACCGTTCGAAACATCCGCAGCATGAAGCTGAACGTTGTCACAGGCTCGGGGCAGCAGATATCCTACACGGCGAGCATCACAGCCAACAAGCTGGGAATGGAGCGGCACTTCGGCGACGGGAAGCTCAAGTTCACGGTCGTCGACCAGGCGGGACTGTTGGAGTACAAGCCCATCAGCCAACCAGAACGACGTGAGGAGAGCTGGCTTAAGTCATTGTTCACCAAAGAAGTGCGTTATGATGCCAAAGTTGAACGTGCCGAGATGACGCTCACGGTGCCTGACGATGTTCTGCTTACCATCGACAGCCAATATTCAGACATCTCGGTTGGTGGCCTGAAACGGGCGTTGAGCATCCTGGGTCGCAATGGCGTTGTGAGCGTCAAGGATCACTTCGGCGACATAAGAATCGATAACATGTTTGGCAACGTGAACATATCAGACATACGCGGCGATGCCAATATCTCCAGCCGATCCAGCAAAGTCGTTGCCGAAAATATCGAGGGCAGGTTTGCACTTACAGGTCAAAGCGTCGATTTCAGGGGGGTGAAACTTCAATCTGACGCCATCATCGACAATCACAGGGGCAAGAACCATGTGTTGGACGTCGGAGGAGAAATCAGGGTCAACTCAAATTATGGGGAGATCGTGTTGTCGAATGTCCGCGGTACGGCCACCATCGGCAGCCAGTATCCTGCCAGAGTGCATGTGGAACGTGTGGAGGGCTTACGTGCACACATCGAGCGAGGTGAAATATCGATGGAAAACGTGGGGTCGTCCATAGGCGTTTCGGTGACAGGTAAATATGCAAAGGTGACCGGATCTGGGATCGATGGCTCTTTAACCATGGAGGGCGAACGAAACACGGTAGACGTTCAGGGCGTCGATGGCGATGCAATCATCCGTAATTCATATGGTACAGTGAGCCTTGAAGGTGTCGAAGGGAAGCTGATGATTTCAGGCAACAACAACACCATCGATGTAGGGAACGTGTCGGGAGACCGCGTCGACATTGACCAGAGCCGTTCGACTATCAAGGGTGATTTTGGGGCGAACATACGCAGGATATCGATCACCAACAGCAACGGCGACATCGACATAAGCGTGGGTTCAGCTTTCGCGGGCAGATACACGTTCCGAAACGAGGGCGGGCTCATTCAGCACAACCTCGGTGGCAGCCTGTTCAGCGAGGAAATCAACCTGGTTCGCGAAATTTCGGGAGGCAATCCGAATGCCCAGACGGAGTTGAGGGTCGTGAACAGAAACGGCAGGCTGGTTGTCAGGAAGCAATGATCACCGTCTCAAGTTGGCTCATGAGCTCGTCGGGCGTGTTCGCTACCGTGAAGTAGGGCTTCGGGTGCGGTCTGACGAAGCCTTTCATCTCAGACTCTCCCAACATGGCCAGCAGCTTGTTGAAATAGTCGTTCACATTGTACACAACCACCGGCTTGTCGATGATGCGAATTTGTTTCCAGGTTATCACCTCGAGTAACTCCTCGAACGTGCCGTAACCTCCCGGCAGGGCGATGAATGCATCGGCACGCTCGGCCATCAGGGCCTTCCGCTCATGCATGCCGATGGTGATGATGAGTTCCGAGAGACCGACATGGGCAATTTCGCGGGAGGCCAACGTCTCAGGAATCACCCCTGTGACGTGGGCGCCATACTCCAGAAACGTGTTTGCGACGATACCCATGATACCAATGGATGCCCCACCGTAAATGAGGTTGAAACCGTCGATCGCCAGCCTCGCACTCAGGATTTTGGCCGCCTCTGCAAAGATCGGATCATTGCCTATCGATGAGCCGCAGTAGATGCAAACGGTAGGTCTGGCCATCAGATCAAACGACGGATTTCAACATGCGGTGTACCACGGCATCGAGCTTTTCGAGCGTGTAGTCAATGTCGGCAACGGTGTTGTGCTTGCCGATGCTCATGCGCAGGCTTGACTTGGCGGTAGGAGTAACCATTCCAAGAGCCATCAAGACATGCGACGGTTCGATGGCGCCCGACGTGCAGGCGGAACCGTTCGAGACGCAGATGCCCTCGATGTCCAGGTTCAGCAGAAGCATCTCGCCGTCCAGTGCCTTGTCGTCGTCGAGCGGGAAGCTGATGTTCACGATGTAGTAGCAGCCGTTTTCCATGCAGCCGTTAAACGAGAGCAAGGCACCGAAGCGGTCCTTCAGTCCTAGGACAAGCCTGTCCTTGAGGTACTCAATGTGGGCTCTGTTCTGCGCCATTTCGGCTTCTGCCAGCTCCATGGCCTTGGCCAAGCCAATGATGCCCGGGACGTTCAGCGTACCACCGCGGCGGCGGCGCTCCTGGGAACCGCCCTCCATCCATGGCTTCCACAGTGCGCCGTTCCTCACATACATGGCACCCACGCCCTTCGGACCGTAGATCTTGTGTGCGCTGATGCTCAGAAAATCGAGGCCGATTTCCCTGACGTCGATGGGATATTTGCCGACACTTTGAACCGTGTCGGAATGGAACATCACATTGCGCTCGCGGCAAGCGGCGGCTATGTCTTTTATCGGGTTGATGGCGCCAATTTCGTTGTTTACATGCATCAGAGTGACAAGCGCGGTGTCGTCCGTAATCGCGTCGGCAACTTGCCCGGCATCCACGCAGCCCGATGGAATGACGTTCAGGTAGGTGGCCTGTATGCCCTCCGATCGCGCATGTTGAATCGGGTGAAGCACGGCATGGTGCTCTACCCTTGATGTGACCACATGCTTCTTCCCGGTTGCCTTTATCACACCTTTGATCACGCTGTTGTCGCTCTCGGTTCCGCCGCTGGTGAAGATGATTTCGGCAGGTTCGGCGTTTAGGATCGACGCAACTTTTTCGCGCGCCTCCTCAACGGCGACGGTCGCCTGCCTGCCCATCGCATGGATGGAGTTGGCATTTCCGAAATGATCTCTCAAGTATGGCAACATGGCATCGAGCACCCTAGGGTCTAGGGCTGTGGTTGCGGCGTTATCCAAATAAATCATCTTCAAACTGTGGTTTTCAATATTCAAACGAACCGCAAAGATACACCTTTTGAATTATTGATGTGTAAAGCGGTACTTTCAAACGGGCAATAATCCCGAATATGCACTTAAAAGCGTACCTTACGATGTCAACGAATTTATCATCATTCATCTATCACCATGGCCAAACGAACTCTAGAAGATTTGAATCCACAAGGTAAAACGGTGGTTATGAGAGTGGATTTCAACGTTCCAGTCAAAGATGGAGTCATCACAGACGACACGCGCATACGAGAGGCGATGCCGAGCATCAACTACATTGTCGACCGTGGCGGCAAATTGGTGCTCTTGTCGCACCTGGGCAGGCCGAAGGGGGAGCCGGAGTCTAAATACAGCCTGCTTCCCGTTGCCAACTACCTGAAGGATCACATGAAATGCAGGGTGTCGTTCGGCGACGATTGTGTTGGTCCACATGCGCAGGAAGCGATCGCCCAAGCCTATTTTGGTGAGGTGGTGCTTCTCGAGAACGTTCGTTTTCATGCGGGTGAAACCAAAAATGATGCAATGTTCTCAAAAGAACTCGCCGAACTGGGCGATGTGTTCGTGAACGACGCATTCGGCAGCAGCCACCGGGCCCACAGCTCCGTAGCCGGCATTACCGAGTATCTGCAGCCGGCTTATGCCGGGTTCCTGCTCCAGAAGGAGATTCGCTACCTCAACGAGGCCGTGCAGAAACCGTCGCATCCGTTTGTGGCAATCCTGGGAGGTGCGAAAGTGTCCGACAAAATCGGCGTCATCGAAAACCTGCTCGACAAAGTGGACACCATCATCATCGGCGGAGGCATGACGTACACATTTTACAAGGCGCTCGGACTGCCGATCGGGAATTCACTTCTTGAGGAAGACAAAATCAACCTGGCCGCAGAGCTTCTGCAAAAAGCGGAGGATGCCGGCGTCGAACTGATGCTGCCCGTCGACTCGGTGGTCGCGAAAGCCTTCGACAACGAGGCAGAACGCAAGGAAGTGGACCAGGAAGGCATCGAAGACGGTTGGATGGCCCTTGACATCGGACCCAACACCGTCGAGCTCTACACCAGCCGGATAGTGGATGCTAAAACCGTTATCTGGAACGGACCGATGGGAGTGTTCGAAATGCCCAACTTCGCCCATGGCACCTTTGCAGTGGCACAGTCGCTCGCCGAAGCCACGGCCATGGGAGCCACGACGATCGTCGGGGGAGGGGACTCCGCCTCGGCCATCAACAAAGCCGGCCTTGCCGACAAGGTGAGCCATGTATCGACGGGAGGGGGCGCCAGCCTGGAATACCTCGAAGGCAAAAGCCTGCCCGGCATCGATTGTCTGACAGATAAATAAGACCGCCTGCCGAATACAAAAAAGGCTGCAAATGCAGCCTTTTTTCATTCGTCATATCGCGTATTAGTCGCGGTAGAAAAATACACGGTTATTTTCTGAATCTTTTCCACTTTTGATCTTGATGCCAGTTTCACGGTTGTACGTGTAAACGATATTGCGGATTGAATTAAGCTCTTTGGTATCGGTAAAGGTAACTTCAAGCGCCTGACCACCAGGTGTCAAATTTCCAAGGCTTTCTACAAGTTGGCGAAACTTTGATGAACGTCTTTTTGACACGCGGATCTTTTCGCGGTTTACAAATTTTAGATTCATGGCAATGAAATCGGTGTTATTAGGTTACATGAATGAACAAAGATAGGCATCTTTATTTAGAATTGTAACTAAATCAATCACTAAAATGTTCCTACTGGTAATAATAAATTTAGATTTCATTTTATTGTCATAAAAAAAGCTCCTGCATTTTGTGCAGGAGCTTTTTAATTCATTGTAACAGGACCTTTGTAACTATGGTACCTGTACTGTGCTCAATATTTTCTCCACGAGATCCTCGCTCGTAATGTCTTCGGCCTCAGCCTCGTAGGTGGGTATGACGCGATGACGCATGACGTCCAAGGCGATTTTGCGCACATCTTCGGGGGTTACGTATGCCCTGTGATCCATGAAGGCGGAAGCCCGTGCGGCAAGGTTCAGGTTGATGGTGGCCCTTGGGGAGGCTCCGAAGCCGATCAGCGGCTTGAGGTCATTCAGCTTGTACCTGTCGGGGTAGCGGGTTGCGAAGACGAGGTCGATGATGTACTGCTCCACTTTCTCGTCGATGTAGATGTCGTTGATAACCTTACGCGCCTCGATGATCGTTTGGGCGTCGGTTACCGGCGAGAGTTCTCCCTTTTTGCCCGTACGAGCCATCCGTCTCATGATTTCAAGTTCGTCGGCCTCTGTCGGATACCCGATTTTGATTTTGAGCATGAATCGGTCGACTTGCGCCTCCGGGAGAGGGTAGGTGCCCTCCTGTTCGACGGGGTTCTGTGTAGCCAGCACCAAGAAAGGCTCCTGGAGCTTGAAGGTCGTCTCGCCGATCGTAACCTGCCGCTCCTGCATGGCCTCCAACAGGGCGCTTTGCACCTTGGCGGGGGAGCGGTTCGTCGGCCAAGATGATGTTCGAAAATATCGGACCCTTCTTGACGGTAAATTCGCCGGCCTTCTGGTTGTAGATGAGGGTGCCCACGAGGTCGGCCGGAAGCAGGTCGGGGGTGAACTGGATACGTTGGAATCCGGTGGAGATCACCTGGGCAAGCGACGACACCGTCAGCGTCTTCGCCAATCCGGGCACACCCTCGAGCAACACGTGGCCGTCGGCTAGCAGCCCGATCAGGAGGCGGTCGACCATGTACTGCTGGCCGACAATCACCTTGTCCAGTTCTGCGGTCACATCGTCAATGAAACTGCTTGCCTGTTCGATACGCTCTGTAAGCGCCTGCATGTCAACCTTCGAGCTGTGCATACGAAATAATTTTGATTTCTGGGTTAATCCCTGTCAGATGCGTTATCTTAACGTCTCAAAAAATGTAGGAAGGCGAATATACTAAATGGAACTGTGGGAATCATTTTTATTGGGACTTATTCAGGGAATAACTGAATTTCTGCCGATCAGCAGCTCCGGCCATCTGGTGTTGGGCCAGTATTTCCTGGGGCTCAAAAACGACGGAGGGATCACCTACGAAATCGTGGTCCATTTCGGCTCCCTGGTGAGCATCATGTTTTACTACCGCAACGACGTGCTTCAGCTGGTGAAGACAACATTCGGCATCCTTGCCAAGCCGGCTACTGTCTTGAAACCCTCGTCTATGACCAAAGATCAGCAATTGGTCGGTTTCATCCTGATCAGCATGATTCCCGCGCTGCTGGTGGGGCTTCTGCTCAAATCCAGGGTCGAAACCGCGTTCGAATCGCCGCTGTGGGTTTCGGTGATGCTCCTCGTCACGGGCACGCTGCTTCTGTCGACGAAATTCATCGGAAAAGGTGCGGAGGGGATCCGCGCGAAACATGCGATAGGTATGGGACTGGCGCAGGCAGTGGCCATCCTGCCCGGCATCAGCAGGTCGGGATCGACGATCGCCATCGGTCAGCATCTGGGACTGAGCAGGGAGGAATGCGCCAGGTTCTCCTTTCTGATGGTGATCCCCGTCATCGCCGGGGCGATGATCCTTGAGCTCGGGGAACTCAGCACGGCCACGTTGCAGGCCAACGCCGCTGTGCTCGTCACTGGCTTCCTCACGTCGGCAATATCCGGCTTTTTTGCGCTCAGCTTGTTGATCCACGTCATCAAGAAGTTCGGGATCCAATGGTTCGCGGGTTACTGTTATGCGCTGGGTGCATTTAGTTTATGGTATTTTTTAGGATGATGGTTGCCGTAGCCCCGAAATAATGGTACATTTACAAGCTGAAAAACCATCGATCACAGCATGCTCACAACCTACCTGTTTTTCTTCTTCGCCATCCTTGCCATTGCTTCTTCCTTGGCTATGGTCTTCAACAAGCACACCGTAAACAGTGCCTTGTTCTTGGTGTTGAACCTTCTGTCACTAGCGGGCATTTACCTGCTCATGGAGGCTCAATTCTTGGCGGTGATCCAAATTCTGGTGTACGCAGGGGCCATCATGGTGCTTTTCCTGTTCGTCATCATGCTGCTGAACATCGAGAGTGAGGCCAAGCTGTTCAATTCGGTGGCCGTCAAGGAAATCGTGGTGGTGCTGCTAAGTGCCGCCATCCTGGCCCAACTCATGTACTCGGTCAACAATTGGTACAATCTGTCGGACGGTAATCCCATTGCATTGGGTGAGCTCGGAACGGTGGAGGCCGTCGGCGACGTGCTTTACACCACTTACCTGCTACCATTTGAGGTGACCGCCATCCTCCTCACGGCCGCCGTCGTGGGCGCCCTGGTCATCGCGCAACGTAAAATTCACCTGGAAAAATGATTTCAGCCGAATGGTATCTGGCACTTAGTGCCATCCTCTTCACGATCGGCGTAATTGGCGTCCTTACCCGCAAGAATGCCATTGTCATGTTCATGTGCGTCGAAATGATGCTCAACGCCGTAAATTTGAGCCTAGTCACCTTCAGTGGCTGGCACAACGATATCAACGGCCTGATCCTGGTGTTCTTCTCCCTGTGCGTCGCGGCCGCCGAAGCGGTCATAGGCCTCGCCATCATTATCGCCATCTTCCGGAACAACCTAACCGTCGATCTTTCCAAGATCAACCTGCTTCGCTGGTGAGCGAGAGCAAGAGCAAGAGCAAGAGCAAGAGCAAGAACAAGAACAAGCTTCATTGGTAGGCTTGTTTTGGAGCGGGCATACACCTTGGTTCTGCTCAAGTATCATACTTACTCGTAGCTCTTACAATGCATGTATAGAGTATGGCCGCCAGCTCATCCGATTCCTGATGCAAAGTAATCAAATCGGGTTTGAAACGGTCGTTGGTCGCTAATAAAAGCTCAATATTCTGTTTCGACTCCTTGATCTCTTTTAGCGAGATTCTCGTTTTGTGCACATAATCGCGGTCAGATGCAGCACCTCTAGCTTCAGAATAGTTTAAAGCTGCCGACGATGAGCTCCTCAATAACTGTTTTATTAAATGCTCGTTTAAGTAGTTTAGTTTCATTTTGCTGGCTAGTTGAGTCACTTGGACTGAGAACTTTGATAGGCGATCACCAATTTTCATTGCTTGCATATTTTGCTAGTTAGTAATTGCTGCATACTTACTAGATCCTTGAGATTGTAATTCCTTACGGGCAAAACAAAAAAAGTCCAAAGTTTTTCAACCTTGGACTTTTTTTGAACCATGCAAGCAACAATTTTTCTTGCTCTTGCTCTTGCTCTTGCTCTTGCTCTTGCTCAGCTAAAGAAGAAGAACGACATGATCACGAACAGCGGCACGAGGATGGCGACCGACCACAGCATGTAGCCGAAGAAGCTCGGCATCTGGATGCCGGATGTCTCGGCGATCGACTTCACCATGAAGTTCGGGGCGTTGCCGATGTAGGACATGGCCCCCATGAACACCGCACCGCACGATATGGCGGCAAGCGTGGAGACCTCCTGCATGAGCGTCGCAACGTTGGCGGCACCTCCCGCCGTGTTGAAGAACACGAGGTAGGTTGGGGCATTGTCCAAGAATGCGGACAGCAAGCCGGTGATCCAGAAGTACGCCAGATTGTTTTCCTCGCCGCTTGGAAGCGTCACAAGGTCGATGATGAAACCGAGCGAACCGCTGGTGCCCGCCTTCAGGATGGCGATGGCGGGAACGATGGTGATGAAGATCCCTGCGAACAGCTTGCCGACCTCCTGGATCGGGAACCAGTTGAAGCCGTTTGCCAGCCTGCTGTTGATGTCGGTGATCTTCCAGCTCACATAGCTCAGGAGCAGCAGGGTGATGTCGCGGATCAAGTTCTCGTAAGGCACAAATACGCCGTACACGTTAACCCCCCCCAGCTTCACGAAGCCGGAGAAAAGCACCGCGCCGATCACACCGAGCAGCAGCACAATGTTGATGCCGCCCTCAACGGCCAGCTTCTCGGTCGAAGGAACCCGCTTGCTCTGGTCTTCCTTCTTGTACAGCACCGTGTCCCAAATGTAATAGATGGGCAACAGGAATACTACCAGGAAGAGCATCTCAGGGAGCATATGCACCGTAGTCCAGAAAAAGTCGACGCCCTGGAGGAATCCGAGGAACAGGGGAGGATCGCCCAGCGGAGAGAGTGAACCGCCTAAGTTCGCCACCAGGAAGATGAAGAA
>CAYZWQ010000107.1:0-9983 GCA_964481355.1 uncultured Chitinophagales bacterium | reverse complement strand
ACGGAACCCAGCTGTACAGTGCTCGTGTCATTCCCTTCAAGGGGTCGTGGATTGAGTTGACCACCGACATCAGGGACGTTCTCTGGGCTTATATCGACCGCAAGAAGAAGCTTCCCGTCACGACCCTACTTCGGACCTTGGGCTTCCCAACGGATTACGACATCCTTACTCTGTTCAATCTGTCGGAAGAGGTGTCCGTGAAAACCCGCAAGGACTTCAACGAGCATATTGGCAAACGTCTGGCCGTTGCGGTGACCGAAGAGAAGATCGAGGAGGTTGTCGACGACGAGACCGGCGAGGTACGCGAAGCGCGCAGTGTGAACACGATATTGAACCGTGAGCATGAGCTTGCCGAGGAAGACTTCGATGTGCTCCGTAACATGGGTATAAACACGGTTCACGTGCTCAAGATCAGCCTTGAGGATGCCGACCGTTCGGTGATCTTGAACACGCTCAAGAAGGATACAACACGTGACGAGGAGTCTGCCCTCGCCGAAGTGTATCGCCAGATTCGCACAGGAGAAATGCCTGACATGGAGACGGCGCGTTCGGTAATCGACCGCTTGTTCTTCAACGACAAAAAATACGACTTGGGTGATGTGGGCCGTTATCGCCTCAACAAGCGCCTGAACATGGAAACCGACCTCAGCGTGCGGGTTCTCACCAAGGAAGATATTGTCGCAATCACTAAGGAAGTGATTCGCCTCAAGAATCTTAAAAGCCAGGTTGACGACATCGACCACTTGTCGAACCGCCGTGTACGTACGGTAGGCGAGCAACTCGGGCAACAGTTTGCCATCGGTCTTGCACGCATGGCGCGGACGATACGCGAGCGCATGAATTCGCGCGACGCCGAGCAGTTTACGCCGCAGGACTTGGTCAATGCCCGTACGATTTCGTCTGTGATCAACACGTTCTTCGGAACCAACCAGCTCTCACAGTTCATGGATCAGACAAATCCACTGGCTGAGCTGACCCACAAGCGTCGTATGTCGGCTCTTGGTCCAGGTGGATTGACGCGCGAGCGCGCCGGATTTGAGGTTCGTGACGTACACTACACGCACTACGGACGTCTCTGCCCGATTGAGACGCCAGAGGGCCCGAACATCGGATTGATTTCGTCGCTTTGCGTGCATGCCAAGGTGAACGAGTTTGGCTTCATCGAGACGCCCTACCGCAAGGTGAACGACGGCGTGGTGACGGCCAATGTCGAATACCTCTCTGCCGAACAGGAGGACGAAACGATCATTGCCCAGGCCAATGCACCTCTTAAGGACAGCGGCAAATTTGAGCGGGACTACGTGTTTTCGCGTCTGCGCGACGGTAACGTGAAGCTCGCCGATCCAAGCGAAATCCAGTACATGGACATCGCGCCAAACCAAATCACGTCGGTTGCCGCCGCATTGATCCCCTTCATTGAGCACGACGATGCCAACCGTGCCCTCATGGGCTCGAACATGCAGCGCCAGGCCGTGCCATTGGTTCGTCCCGAAGCACCCGTAGTAGGAACCGGCATGGAATTCCGTGCGGCCACCGATTCGCGTGCCATGGTGCTGGCCGAAGGCGACGGAACGGTTGTCTACGTAAGTGCAACCGAGATTCGCATCAAGTATGACCGCACCGAGCAGGAGGCGCTTGCCTACTTCGACAACGGCGTCGTGTCGTATCCGCTTCGCAAGTTTGAGCGCACCAATCAAGACACCACTGCCAATCAGCGTCCGATCGTTAAGGTTGGCCAGCGTGTGATCAAAGGTCTTCCGATTGCAGACGGATGTGCAACTGAAGGTGGAGAACTTGCTTTGGGACGCAACATCCTCGTGGCCTTCATGCCGTGGAGAGGATATAACTTTGAGGATGCCATCGCCATCAGCGAGCGTGTAGTGGCTGAGGACATCTACACCTCCATCCACATCCAGGAATTTGAGCTTCAAGTTCGCGACACGAAGCGTGGAGAGGAAGAACTCACACGTGAGATCCCGAACGTAAGTGAAGAGGCTACGCGCAATCTCGACGAGAATGGGATCATCCGCACCGGAGCAAAAATCAAGCCCGGCGATATCCTTGTCGGTAAAATCACTCCGAAAGGGGAAACTGACCCGACACCGGAGGAGAAGCTGCTTCGCGCGATTTTTGGTGACAAGGCAGGTGATGTGAAGGATGCTTCGCTTCGCACGCCTCCCGGTGTGTCGGGAACCATCATCGGAAGCAAGCTATTCAGCCGCAAGCGCGAGGAAGCCATCACCCGCAAGGAAGAGAAGGAGATCGTCGAGCGCGAGAACGCCATGTACGAGGCTCAGATCATGGATCTGAACCAAGACTGGGCCGACCGCATGACAAAACTGCTTGCCGGCAAAAAGTCTCCGGAAGTAGTCAATGCCACGGGCGAGCTCTTGGTTGAAAAGGGTGTGACCTACGCACGCGAGGTGTTCGACCAGATCGATCCGTACTCGCTCAGCCTGAAGCTGAAATGGTGCAACGACGACAGCATCAACCAGAACATCCGTACGCTCATCGTAAATTACCGCGCAGAGCGTCGTAAGTACGAAACCGAGTACAAGCGTAAGAAATATGCCATTCAGGTTGGCGACGAGCTGCCGCCGGGCATTGTGCAGAAGGCAAAGATATATGTCGCCAAGAAGCGCAAGCTTCAGGTGGGCGACAAAATGGCCGGACGCCACGGAAACAAGGGTGTCGTGGCGAAGGTGGTTCCGGTTGAAGACATGCCGTTCATGGCCGACGGAACGCCTGTCGATATCGTGCTGAACCCGCTCGGTGTGCCATCGCGTATGAACTTGGGCCAGATTTATGAGACCATCCTCGCATGGGCCGGCAAGAAGCTCGGATTGAAGTTTGCCAGCCCAATCTTCGACGGTGGCAAGGCCGAAGACGTGCGTGGTTACCTGCGAGACGCAGGTCTGCCAGAGGATGGCCGCATCCACCTGTTTGACGGCCGTACCGGCGAGCAGTTTGCGCAAAAGACAACCGTCGGTTTCATCTACATGCTCAAGCTGAACCACTTGGTGCAAGATAAGATGCACGCCCGTTCGATTGGTCCATACTCGCTCATCACCCAGCAGCCGCTCGGTGGCAAGGCGCAGTTCGGCGGCCAGCGTCTGGGTGAGATGGAAGTTTGGGCGTTGTATGCATACGGTGCCGCCAACATCCTGCAGGAAATGCTGACCGTAAAGAGCGACGACGTGAAAGGCCGAGCCAAGGTGTACGAAGCCATCGTCAAGGGCGACAACCTCCCAGAGGGCGGAACCCCCGAGTCGTTCAACGTTCTGGTTCGTGAGTTGCAGGGATTGGGACTCGAGGTAATCATCGAGTGACCGACCTGACAACACCACCTAATGCGAGTTTAACAGCTATCCGGTAAAAAATATTATGTCCAAAGATTTCAACAGCCTCCGCATTTCTCTCTCATCCGCTGAGAACATCCTGAGCCGCTCGCGCGGTGAAGTTTTGAATTCGGAGACCATCAACTACCGTACGTTCAAGCCCGAAAAGGACGGTCTTTTCTGCGAGAAGATCTTCGGTCCGGTTAAGGACTACGAGTGCCACTGCGGTAAGTACAAGCGTATCCGTTACAAAGGTATCATCTGCGACCGTTGCGGCGTAGAGGTAACTCGTAAGGCTGTGCGTCGTGAGCGTATGGGGCACATCACCCTGTCGGTGCCAGTGGTTCATATCTGGTATTTCAAGTCGCTTCCGAACAAGATTGCATACCTGCTCGGTTTATCATCGAAGAACCTCGAGAAAATCGTCTATTACGAGAATTTTGTCGTCATCCAACCAGGCATGGCGCGTGATCTCGGATATAAGCATGGCGACATGCTCACCGAAGAGGAATACCATGAGGTGCTGGCGCAGCTGCCAGACATCATGGACGAGCTCGACGACGACGATCCAGACAAGTTCGTAGTCAAGATGGGTGCAGAGGCCATTGAGGCCATGCTCGCCAACATCGATCTAGAACGGGATTCATACAAGTATCGCCAAGAGGTGAAGACTGAGACCTCCGTGATGCGCAAGAAGAAGACGCTCAAGCGCCTTCAGGTGATCGAGAGTTTCCGTACCGCAAACAAGCACCTTGAGAACCGTCCAGAATGGATGGTGATGCGTGTTATCCCCGTGATTCCGCCCGAACTGCGCCCATTGGTGCCGCTCGAGGGTGGTAGGTTTGCGACATCCGATTTGAACGACCTTTACCGTCGTGTGATCATCCGCAACAACCGCCTGAAGCGTCTGATCGACATCAAGGCACCGGATGTGATCCTTCGCAACGAGAAGCGCATGCTTCAGGAAGCCGTCGATTCCCTGTTCGACAACAGCCGTAAAACCAACGCGGTTCGCAGCAACAACCGTCCCCTTAAGTCTCTCAGCGACATGCTCAAAGGCAAGAGTGGACGATTCCGTCAAAACCTGCTTGGAAAGCGTGTCGACTACTCTGGCCGTTCCGTGATTGTGGTTGGTCCAGAGCTGAAGATGCACGAGTGCGGTCTGCCAAAGGAAATGGCCGTTGAATTGTACAAGCCGTTCATCATTCGCCGCCTCATCGAGCGTGGTTATGTGAAGACGGTGAAGAGTGCCAAAAAAGTAGTCGACCGACGCGATGCGGTGGTTTGGGATGTGCTTGAAAACGTGATCGACGGACACCCGGTTCTGTTGAACCGGGCTCCCACGCTCCACCGTCTTGGTATCCAGGCCTATCAGCCTGTGCTTATTGAGGAGAAGGCCATCCGTTTGCATCCGCTCGTTTGTACGGCCTTCAACGCCGACTTCGATGGCGACCAGATGGCCGTCCACCTTCCGTTGAGCCACGACGCCATCCTGGAAGCATCCATTCTGATGCTCGGGTCACACAACATTATGAACCCTGCAAGCGGTGCTCCTATCGCCGTTCCCTCGCAGGACATGGTTTTGGGAATTTACTACCTGACCAAGATGGCAAACGGCTTGAAAGGTGAGGGCAAGACCTTCCATTCGGCCGAAGAGGTCGTCATAGCCTACGACCAGGGAATCATCGACCTCCACACGCGCATCAACGTTCGCAACCCGAAGAAAAACAACGAGAACTCGGGCAAGGAGATCATTAAGACGACCACTGGACGCGTCATTTTCAACCAGATTCTTCCACCTGAGATTGAGTTCAAGAACGTGACCTTCGGCAAGAAGGAATTGCGTTTGCTCATCAGCGAAGTGTTCAGTAAGAGCGGCACGGCGGCTTGTGCCATTTTTATGGACGACATGAAGTCGCTTGGCTTTGAAACAGCTACCCGTGGCGGTCTCTCGTTCAATCTCGACGATATCATCATCCCAGACGAGAAAAACGAAATCATCACGAAGGCACAGGTTGAGGTTCGCGAGATCCAAGATCGCTACGAGATGGGCTTCATCACTGACAACGAGCGTTACAACCAGGTTATCGACAAGTGGACCAGTGTGACTAACCGAGTCTCCGAGACTTTGTTCAAGGCACTTACCAACGATCGCGATGGTTTCAATCCAGTGTTCATGATGGCCGATTCCGGTGCCCGTGGTTCGAAAGAGCAGATTCGCCAGCTGGGCGGTATGCGCGGTCTGATGGCCAAGCCCCAGAAAAGCTCGACGGTCTCCGCTTCTGAAGTAATCGAAACGCCGATTCTCTCCAGCTTCAAAGAGGGTCTGTCGGTACTCGAATACTTCATCTCCACACACGGTGCCCGCAAGGGTCTGGCCGATACGGCGTTGAAAACCGCCGATGCCGGCTACCTGACGCGTCGACTCGTAGACGTAGCCCAGGACGTCATCATTAATGAGAACGACTGCGGAACACTGCGCGGGATCAGAATGACGGCCTTGAAAGACAACGAGGACATCGTTGAAAGCCTCGAGGAACGTATTTTAGGACGTGTATCGCTGCACGACATCTATGATCCGGCTACCGACGACCTTATTGTCGAAGCTAATTCCATCATCGACGAAGGTGTTGCGAAACGTATCTCTGAGACCTCGATTGAGGAAGTTGAAATTCGCTCCGTGCTCACATGCGAGACCGCCCGTGGGGTGTGCGCGAAATGTTATGGCCGCGATCTGAGCCGTAACCGGATGGTTCAGCAAGGTGAGGCCGTAGGTGTAATCGCAGCTCAGTCCATCGGTGAGCCTGGTACGCAGCTTACGCTCCGCACGTTCCACGTCGGTGGTACAGCTTCACGGTTGGAACAGGAATCACAGCACAAGGCAAAATTTGCCGGTAAAGTCGTCTTTGAGAACCTACGTATTGCACTCTACGACGACGGAGAAGAGGAACACAGAGTCGTACTTAGCCGTGCAGGCGAAATACGACTTGTGGATGACACCGGAAAGATCCTGTCCACATACAATGTGCCGTACGGATCTGAAGTGCTTATCGATGAGGACGACGTCGTTCCCAAGGGTGTGACACTTTGTAAGTGGGATCCATACAACGCACTCATTGTGAGCGAGCGCAACGGTATGGTCGAATACAAAGACATCCACGAGGGAGTTACGTACACCGACGAAGCCAACATGCAGACCGGTCACAAGGAGAAGGTTATCATCGACTCCAAAGACCGCACCTTGGTTCCAACACTCATTGTGAAGGGTGAGGGAGAACGTTCCGGTGAAACGACGCTGCCGGTAGGCGCATACGTTGTGGTCGACAATGGTGAACTCGTGCAGGCTGGTCAAACGCTCGCCAAGATTCCACGTTCATCGGGCAAGTCGAAAGATATCACGGCAGGTTTGCCGCGTGTTACCGAGTTGTTCGAGGCGCGTCCGCCATCCGATCCCGCCATTGTATCCGAAATTGACGGTATCGTCAAGATGGGCAACAGGAAGCGCGGTTCTCAGGAAGTGATGGTTGTGAGCCGCGACGGCACCGAGACCAAGACGTACATGATATCGCTGAGCAAGCACATTCTTGTCCAGGAAAACGATTTTGTGCGCGCCGGGCAAGCACTCTCTGATGGTGCCATCATGGCTCAGGACATTCTGAACATTCTCGGGCCGTTCGCCGTGCAGTCGTACCTGGTGAACGAGATCCAGGAAGTATACCGTCTGCAGGGTGTAAAGATCAACGACAAGCACATCGAAATCATCGTACGTACGATGATGCAAAAAGTGGAAATCACCGATCCAGGCGACACGCAATTCCTCGAGGGCGACAAGGTCGACCGCTTTGAGGTTAACCGTACAAACGACAGCCTTATCGGCAAGTTCGTTGTGGTCGAGAAAGGTGACAGCGACATCAGCCTTGGTGCATTGCTCGATCGTCGCGAAGTTCGCGACATTAACAGCCGTCTTTCGAAAGACAACAAGGCTGAGATTCAGACACGCGAGGCAAAGCAGGCGATTTCGAGACCAATTCTGCTCGGAATTACCCGCGCTGCGTTGTCGACCGACAGCTGGTTGTCTGCGGCATCCTTCCAGGAGACAACTAAGGTACTTGCACAGGCAGCGGTAGAGGCCAAGGAAGACCGTCTGCTTGGACTCAAGGAAAATGTGGTCGTCGGCCACAAGGTACCTGCAGGTACGGGTCTCCGTGTATACCAAGACCTTATCGTCAGCTCGAAGGCAGATATGGCTGAGTACGAACCAGCTGCACGAGCTTTTGAAATCATCGGTCGACAAGAGCCTACCTCGGAGGGCATCGACTCGCTGTACGACGACAAGGTCGACGAAAGTGGCTTTTAAGGCCTACTTGATCAGTACATAATACAAAAGGCCGCTCTCATGCGGCCTTTTGTATTTATATCCGGTTTACAGACAGTAAGCAGGCAATCGATCAATTCGCCAAATAGCTGAGAAGGATACCTGCCGCAATGGCACTGCCTATAACGCCAGACACATTCGGTGCCATGGCATGCATGAGCAAGTGATTGGTTGGATCTGCTTTCAAGCCCTCATGCTGTACTACCCTGGCACTGTCGGGCACTGCCGATACGCCGGCAGCCCCAATGAGTGGATTGATCTTGTTGTCGCCTTTCAGGAATAAGTTCATAAACTTCGCAAACAGCAGCCCTCCAGCCGTTGCAACGGCAAACGAAAGCGCACCGAGAGCGAAAATCTTGATGGAGCTGATGGTGAGGAACACATCAGCCTGCGTCGAAGCACCTACCGTCAGGCCAAGCAGAATCGTCACGATATCGATCATCTTGGTCCGGGCTGTATCGGCTAATCTCTCCGTACGCGTCGATTCCTTCAGTAAATTGCCAAAAAAGAGCATTCCCAGAAGTGGCAATGCCGATGGTGCAATGAACGTGGTGATTAACAAGCCAATAATTGGAAACAGAATCTTCTCTCTTCTTGTAACCACCCTCGGCGGTTTCATGCGAATAAGGGCTTCCTTTTTGGAGACTAGCAGTTTCATCATGGGAGGTTGGATCACCGGCACCAAGGCCATGTACGAGTACGCAGCGATGGCTATTGGACCAATCAGGTTTTCGGTGCCGTTTAAACCGTTCGCCAATTTTGATGCGATGAAGATGGCTGTCGGTCCGTCGGCACCTCCAATGATTCCAATAGCAGCCGATTCACGGATGCCAAATTCAAGTGCAATCGCTCCAATGAATGTGAGAAATACGCCAATTTGGGCAGCCGCTCCCAAAAGCATGAGCTTCGGGTTTGAAATCAACGACGAGAAATCGGTCATTGCCCCGATCCCCAAGAAGATCAGTGGTGGGTATATGCCCTTGATCACGCCGTAGTAAAGATAGTTCAGAACCGAACCGTCCTCATAAACCCCGATTTGGTTGCCCGCAACAAACGGCACGTTTCCAATGAGAATGCCTGCTCCTATCGGTATCAATAGCAAAGGCTCATAATTGTGCTCAATCCCCAGATAGATGAAGACTAAACCGACTATGATCATTCCAACGTGGGCCAAAGTCACATTTGCAAATCCCGTGTAGCCAAGAAAGTTCTTGATCCCAGATATGGCCTCCCGTAGCATCCCGTCAGAGTCAGTTGCAGACGGAGTCCCCTGCGCCCAGATTGCAGTCAAGTAACCTGCCACCATCACGATGACGACCGATATCGCCAAGATGGGAAATAGCTTTTTCATGATTCACCCTATTCGATTTCGATCAGCATGTCGCCCTGCAAAACGGCATCCCCTTTGCGAACATTGACTTTTTTTACCGTACCGGATTGCTCGGCGAGAATGTTGTTCTCCATTTTCATCGCCTCCATCACCATAAGTAGGTCCCCCGTCTTTACAACATCCCCTTCTTTCATGTGCATCTCCAGTATGACTCCGGGCAGTGGCGCCGTTATACGACGCGTGGATGACTTGGTGGCTAGCGTATTCTGGGTAGGAGATTCGATCGCTTTGGGCTGCGACCGTACCAGTGTCGGCGTTTTTGTGGCTTTGATCTCCTTCTCCATTTCCACAATATATTCCGAACCGTTGACCTCCAACTTTAAGGTTTGACCATCGGCCTCCTTGACGTTCACCATATAGTCGTTGCCGAATATTTTAAATTTGAAAGATTTCATGGCTTACCTTTGTTTGGGCGGTACGTGGTGTGTCATATAGATCTTCGAACTCCAAGGAGAATAGTCCTTGCGGGCTTTGTTGATCGTTAGTATGGCGTTCTCTTCGTCATGGGTCTTTGCCAAAAATAAATAGATCGCTGCCGCAACAGCCGCCATCTCCTCACCGCTTGATATTTCCCCTGTATCCTTAGTTGCTTTGTAGGTGTGATGTTTACCCTCCCTGAGTTTGTGAAAAAGTTGGAGGGAGACTGGCATCACAAATTGAAATATCAAGAACAGCGCCAAAAGAGATGCAAAAATGACCAGTAACCCGACCACCAGAATAATGACACCCTCCGACATGGGGTCGATCTCAACTATAAAAAGCGGATTCGTCATAATGGCATGTTCCCATGTTTGCGGGGTGGATTCGATTCCTTCTTGGTCGCCAACGCTTCCAGGCTGCGTATGATGCGGAACCTTGTGTTTCGAGGTTCGATGATATC
>CAYZWQ010000106.1:0-10064 GCA_964481355.1 uncultured Chitinophagales bacterium | reverse complement strand
CTTATTTCCCAGAGAAGAACCTAGACTTGAGCAACTTCTCGAGCGAGCGTTTGCTGCAGCCGTTCATCTCAAAGGGAGAGTTGGTCCGAAATCTTGCAACTATTGACGAATCCGCATCGTATGCCAAAAAAAGATTGGCATATTTGGGTGCCGAGTACCGGCGCTTTGAATTTCCACACGAGTACAAAGTTGGAATCACCCGTCGATTAATGAATTTGCAACGTAAATTGCTTGATCAATACAAACGAAAGTGAGATTCCCATGAAACGCGCTCTATTTATCGTAGACCTTCAGAGAGACTTTTGCCCAGGTGGTGCGCTCGAAATCGCCACAGCCGACAGAGTGGTACCCGTCATCAATTCCATAATGGGACGCTACGATACCATCTTAGCTTCGAAGGATTGGCATCCCTATGTAACGGTCCACTTCGAGAAATGGCCTGTGCATTGTGTTGCGGAGACGAGCGGGGCAGAATTTCACCAAGGGCTTGATTCACATCGTATCAAGCACGTCTTCCTCAAGGGAACGCATAACAAGGACGACGGTTATTCAGCATTTGAGGCAACAAACGACAACCTGAACGACTACCTCTCCAGAAATGACATAACTGGTCTTGATGTTTGTGGTTTGGCAACCGATTTCTGCGTAAGGGCAACGGTCATGGATGCACTCAAGAACGGTTTTGATGTCCGTGTGATTACTGATGCCGTCGATGCGGTAAACCTCCAGCCTGGCGACTCCGACAAAGCCTTGGACGAAATGGTGGCGGCAGGAGCATCACTTATCACATCATCTCAAGTCTAGGTGGAGAAAACCGCAGATGTTGTCGTTATCGGCGCCGGATTGGCCGGGCTGTCGTTGGCAGCGTCATTAGCTGACCATGGGGTAAAAACTCTGATCATCGAACGCTCTGGACTGGCATCAGGCGCATCCGGTGTCCCCATTGGCTTGGTCAATCCTGCAGCAGCAAAACAGGCGAATTTAAGTTGGAATGCACCATCGTGCATTTCTGCCGTCGGTCAACTGCTGGAACGGGCTCAAAACCACTCCGAAATGCCTTTCTTCACCAAGGGCGGTGTGCTTCGACCCTCTGTCGACGACGCGACTCTGGAGGCTTTCCGTTCTAGTTTGTCGAGGCATTCATACCCTCCGGGATGGGGTCGTTGGATGGACAGTGACGAACTTGATGCGTTCCATCCAGATTTGAACCATGCGGGTGGAGGTTTGTGGATAAGTGAGGGCTACACCGTCGATGTGCCCGCTTATTTGAGTGCATTGGCGTCGATGCTTGCTAAAGTGGGTGCAAGCGTTCATACGAATACGGATGTTGCCTCCAAGAAATGGTTGAATGACGAAAAAGTATGGGGCATATCCCTGAAAAATGGTGCTGATGTCCGTGCGAAACATATTGTGACAGCAACAGGGTCGGCGATTTCGGATGACCCAGATTGGAGCTGGCTGCCAGTACACAAGATCAAGGGACAGATGGCCTCATATCGATCATCCGTGGAGCTGAAATGGAGATATTCAGTTGCCGGACGCGGTTACATTGCACATTTGAACGGGTTTGATTGGGTAATTGGAAGCACCTTTGAACACCGATTCGATCATTTGGAACCTGATTCTGACGGGTTGCTCTTTCTTGAGCGGAAGGTCGACTCGCTGCTTCCTGACATTCGACGGAACAGCAGACTGACACAACAATGGGCAGGTGTGCGACTCGGAACGCCCAACCGGATGCCCATCATCGGAAATCACCCAGCTTTGCCGCGACAATGGGTATTTACGGGTCTTGGGTCGAAGGGGCTTCTGTACTCCGCCTATCTCGGGGACCTATTGGCTGATAGCATGATGAATGGAAGCAATATTCCGGCTGAAGTGAGCGCATCCCGGTTCGTTCACAAGTGATTCCAGATGAATCGACGTACTTGGTTCAATGCGCGTTCTTCAATTTCTCATAGGCTGCTTTGGCGGCTTCCTGCTCGGCAATTTTTTTGCTTTTACCGCTTCCCTCACCTGCCTTTTGATCATCGACCAGCACCTCAACAACAAATGTACGGTTGTGCGCAGGGCCATCTTCTTGGATGACCTTGTATACTGGGATCCGCATTCTTCTGGCTTGAGCAAATTCCATCAATATGCTCTTGAAATTGTCGTCGTAGGCAGCAACTTCCTTGATATCTAGGTGCGTGTCGAGCAAACGTTCAATGAACCTTCTTGTGGCAGCGTAGCCTCTGTCTTTGTAAAGGGCACCGACTAGGGCTTCGAAGATATCGCCGAGTATAGATGTGCTATATTCAATTCCCTGCCCTTTTGCCCTTTCTCCCAATTCGACTACTTTAGGGAGTCCCAATTGCCTCGAATAACCTGCCAGCGCATCTCCCTTCACCAATTTGGATCGCATTTGGGTCATGAAACCCTCGTCTTTGTCGGTGAACCGCTCAAAAAGGACTTCCGTGATGATCAAGTCAAGGACGGAGTCACCAAGAAACTCCAGACGCTCATAAGAGTCGCTGTCGTTCAAGTCGTTGTCGATCAACCTCGACCTGTGTCGCAGTGCCTTCAGGTAATTGGCCGGGTCGACCACACGCTCACCGAAGCACTTGGTCAAATATGAGATCCGCGATCGGTCTTCAGGCTCGAGTCCCCTCTGAAGCCACCAGGCGCGAAACCATTCGAGCATCATCAATCCTGGTATTTTCGAAATACGACTGATGTGTTATGTCCACCAAAGCCGAAGGCATTGTTGATGGCATACTCGATTTCTCGTGGCTGTGCCTCATTAAAGGTGTAGTTGAGGTCGCACTCGGGGTCTGCTTCGCTGAAGTTGATGGTCGGAGGCACGACGCCATGGTAAATGGCCAGAATGGTCGCTATCGATTCGGCGGCACCTGCGGCTCCCAACATGTGGCCTGTCATCGATTTCGTGGAATTCAGGTTAATGTCGTAAGCGTGCTTTCCGAAGACTTTTTTTATGGAGTTCGTTTCTGCGATGTCTCCAAGAGGAGTGGATGTGCCGTGCATGTTGATGTGCTGCACACGTTCAGGGGTGATTTTCGCCGCCTTGAGTGCGTTGTTCATGGCCAGCTGAACTCCATTTCCCTCGGGATCGGGAGCCGTGATGTGGAAGGCATCGGCTGAAAAACCGTAACCGACCAATTCAGCGTAAATCTTGGCTCCTCGTGCTTTTGCAGAATCAAGGGTTTCTATGAAAAGGATGCCGGCACCTTCACCCAGGACGAATCCATCCCGTGTCTTGTCGAAAGGACGGGATGCCCGCGCAGGGTCATCATTGCGTGTAGACATAGCCTTCAGGGCATTGAATCCAGCAACACCCATTTCAATGACAGGAGCTTCTGCTCCACCGCACAGCGCGTAGTCTGACTCGCCTCTCATGATAGAGTTGAAAGCTAACCCGATGTTGTGCGAACCGGTAGCGCAAGCGGACACTGCGCAAAAATTAGGACCCCTGAACCCATACTTTATCGACACCTGACCCGAGGCGATGTCAGGTATGAGCATTGGGATGAAAAAAGGAGACACGGCTCTTGGTCCACGGTCCTTAAGAGCCAACGATTGTTGGTAGAATGTATCCATGCCACCAATGCCGGAACCGATCAATACTGCCACACGGTCCTTGTCGATCGCGTCGAGATCGATGCCCGAATCGGTGAGCGCCTCATCGGAGGCGATCATGGCATACTGGCAAAATTTGTCCATCCGACGCGCTTCTTTGTGGTCGAGGTAGCGACCGGCGTCGTAGTCCTCCAATTGTGCCGCGAATTTGGTTGCGTAGTTAGAGGTATCGAAATGGGTAATTTCGCGTGCACCGCTTTTACCCGATACCAAGCCTTCCCAGAAATCGGGTGTGCTCGCACCAATTGGTGTGAGCGCACCCATTCCGGAAATGACAACTCGGCGATTGGTCATATTAGATACGACTCGCCAATCAGGAAACGCGGCCCTGGATGTAGGTGACAGCGTCGCCTACAGTGGCGATCTTCTCAGCGTCTTCGTCTGGGATGCTGATGTCGAATTCTTTTTCGAACTCCATGATCAACTCAACGGTGTCGAGCGAATCAGCGCCCAAGTCGTTGGTGAAGTTAGCGCCTGCGTTTACCTCTGCCTCGTCAACGCCGAGCTTGTCGACGATGATCGATTTGACTTTCGCTTCGATATCTTGTGCCATTTTAGTAATTGATTGAGATTTGAGATGGTAGAAAGTAACGATTTTTTCAAAGAGTGCCAATCATGTTGCTCACATGGCCATGCCGCCGTCCACCTTTAGGACCTCCCCAGTGATGAAGCTGGCGGCTGATGAAGCCAGAAACACAACGGCTGCAGCCACTTCGTCCGACTGACCACTGCGTCCAAGAGGTGTTTCCTCAGATATCTTTGCCAATACGGCTTCAGGAAGACCATCTGTCATGTCGGTGGCAATGTAACCGGGAGCCACTACGTTCACGCGGATGTTGCGAGTTGCCAATTCCTTTGCGAGCGATTTGCTGAAACCGATCATGCCTGCCTTGCTCGCCGCATAGTTGGTCTGCCCTGCGTTGCCGCTGATTCCCACTACGGAAGATATGTTCACGATACTGCCTTCACGCTGTTTCATCATGGGCCTGGTGACGGCCTTGCAATAGTTGAACACACTGGTCAAATTGGTGCGTATCACGTCGTCCCACTGGGTGTCGCTCATGCGCATGATGAGCGTGTCGCGAGTGATGCCAGCGTTGTTTACTAGAACATCCAGCTTGCCCCACTGTTTTACGATATCGTCGACAACTTCGACGGCACGTACAGCGTCGGCGGCATCGGCCTGGTAAGCCACTGCTTTGCGTCCCATGGATAGAATTATATCCACAACTGCCTGAGCAGGCGCAGCACTGCTAGCATACGTTATTGCCACATCAGCACCAGCTTCGGCAGCCATGAGCGCAATGTTTTTTCCAATTCCACGACCGGCACCCGTTACGAGCACTGTTTTCCCGGATAGGTCTATGATCGGCATACGAGTCTCCTGATATTATTCCACACCCTGAACGGTGATGTCTTTTAATGTGCGCTGTACGAGACCCCTGAGCACATTGCCCGGTCCGCATTCTGAGTAAGTTCTTGCGTCGTCATCGTACATGCGTACTAACGTTTGAGTCCAGCGCACGGGGTTCAGCAACTGATTGAGAGCATTTGACTTCAAGACAGAGGGGTCCATGCTCGACATCGCCGTGTAATTCGAATATACCGGTACGTCTGGTGCCTGAAATTCCAGTTTGTCCAGTGCGTCAGCCAAAGGAGCATACGCCGACTGCATCAGAGGCGAGTGAAACGCTCCGCTGACGGGCAGCCGCTTTACAATGCGGCAGCCGGCGTCCTTTAGGGCCGACATGGCTGCTTCTACAGCCTGCACATCACCTGATATGACCAGTTGTCCATGGCAGTTGTAATTTGCGGCAACTACCGGCTCCCCGAGGGCCTTGCTTGTGGCCTCGCATATCTCCTCAACCTGAGCATCGTCCATTCCGATGACTGCTGCCATGGCACCTGGATATTCCTGGCCAGCTTTTTGCATGCTGAGGCCGCGCAGCCGAACTAGCTGCAACCCATCCTCAAAACTGATGACGCGGGCTGCCGTTAACGCCGAGAATTCTCCCAAGCTGTGGCCTGCAACCATGTCGGCTTTGAGCCCGTGTGCAAAATAGGAAGCAACCGAATGCAGGTAAATGGCCGGCTGTGTGTACTCAGTCTGTGTGAGCTTCTCAATCGGACCTTCAAACATGATGTCGGTCAATGAGAATCCGAGGATGTCGTTTGCCTTTCGAAACCACTTTTGGACCTCGGCATTCGAATCGTACAAAACTTTGCCCATGCCGACCGACTGAGAGCCCTGACCGGGAAATAAAACTGCATGTTTCGACATAATCAGCGGATCAAATACTCCATTTCACGTAAACGGCGCCCCAAGTGAATCCCCCGCCGAATGCGGCCAATATGAGGTTGTCACCTTTTTTGAGCTGGTCTTTCCAGTCATAAAGGCACAGTGGAATAGTTGCAGCGGTGGTGTTTCCGTAACGGTCAATGTTGATCATCACCTTGTCGCGGCTGATACCCATTCTATTGGCCGTGGCATCAATGATTCTGAGATTAGCCTGATGCGGAACGAGCCATGCCACATCGTCGCCGGTAAGCCCATTCTTTGCCATGATTTCGGCAGCGACGTCAGCCATGCCTACCGTGGCCATTTTGAATACCATCTTGCCTTCTTGCGTAATGACGTGGAGCTTGTTGGCAACCGTCTCGGCAGAGGCAGGGTGTCTGCTGCCTCCCGCCTGCATGATCAACGCCTCATTGTTCTCTCCATTCGAGCGCTGAATAAAATCGATAATGCCCGTCTCATCATCGCTGGCCTCAAGGAGGACAGCCCCGGCACCGTCGCCAAAAAGGATGCAGGTGGTGCGGTCGGAAAAATCGAGGATGGAGCTCATCTTGTCGGCGCCGATTACGATCACCTTCTTGCAGCGACCGGATTCGATCAGGCTTGAGCCTGTAGTCAAAGCAAAAAGAAAACCGGAACATGCCGCCTCAATGTCGTACCCGAAGGCATTGGTGGCCCCAATTTCATGCTGAACAATGCATGCGGTGGCAGGAAATAGATAATCGGGGGTCACCGTGGCGACCAAGATTGCGTCGATTTCGGACGGATCTGTATTCGTCTGCTCGAGCACCTCTTTGGCGGCCCTCGATGCCATGTAGGAAGTGGCCTTTTCGGGATCCTTCAGAATCCTGCGCTCTTTGATTCCTGTTCTTGTGACGATCCACTCATCGTTGGTGTCGACAAGCTTTTCCAGCTCGGCATTGGTCAAAACATAGTCTGGGAGGTAGTGTCCTACTCCCGATATTTTTACGCGGGGACGTACGTTCATAAAGGGATTACCGCAAGGCGGCTACAATTTTATCATTGACCTTTGCTTCCACCATGTGTATTGCGTTCAATATCATGTTATGGACAGCCTTTGGGCTACTGCTGCCGTGTCCTACCAGGCTTACGCCGTTGACTCCAAGGAACGGCAACCCACCGACGTTGTCGGGATCGAACGGCTTGAGTGTGCGCTGAAAGACACCAAATACCGTCTTGGCAGCGTCTTCGGACAGCTGAATTTCTTTTGCAGTCTGCTTCAGAAGTACACCAAGGTTGGCAACCAGCGATTCGCCAAACTTTAACAGGATATTACCGACGAGTCCATCGCAGACAAATACGTCAGCGTTTGCAGGCAGAATGTCGCGACCTTCCACGTTGCCAACAAAGTTTGGGAGCGACTTGAGGAGTTGGTGGGATTCCTTCAATATATCGGTGCCCTTCTCCTCTTCCTCGCCGACGTTGAGCAACCCGATCCTCGGATCTGCAATGCTCATCATGTCGCGGGCGTAAATCTCGCCCATCCTGGCGAACTGCACCAGCATCTCTGGGCGCACTTCCACATTGGCACCTGCATCCACCAGGAGGCGGAAACCCTTAACAGTGGGATAATAGGTCACGATGGTTGGGCGCAAAACGCCTTGAAGCCTGCCCAGTATAAGGGTCGAAGCAGCAAGCAGCGCACCTGTGTTGCCGGCACTCACGAAAGCGTCGCACTTGCCCTGCTTGTGCAGTCCTAGCCCGACCGCAATGGAGGAGTTCGGCTTGGACTTGAGCGCCTTCGAGGGCGACTCATCCATTCCGACGACCTCCGGAGCGTCGATGATGTGCACACGGGAAGCGTCGTAGTCCTTACCCTGCAGAGCAGAATTGGTCATCGCCTCAGGTCCTACAAGGAGCACCTTGAGGTTTGGATTTGACTCTAATGCAAGCAGTGCACCCCCGACCGGACTGTCAGGGATGTGATCTCCGCCTGCGACGTCTACAGCGATGACCATAGGTAATGATCAGCGTTATGCTTTGACGGCTATAACCTGACGGCCGCGGTAGTAGCCACACTCTGGGCAGGCGTTGTGCGCCTTGTGCGACGCGCTGCAGTTCGAGCACACTGCAAGAGCGACATTCTCAAGTGCGTGGTGCGAACGGCGCATGTTTTTTTTCGATTTCGAGGTGCGGCGTTTAGGGTGTGCCATGTTCTGTACTTCTAGCTGTCTGTTTTGGGTTGTTGAATTTTTTTGAGTGCATCCCAACGGGAGTCGTCGGTGTCGGGTTGATCATCCCCTCCAAAATCGATTTCAAACGTGGTCGGATTCCCATCCTCGTCAAGGAAACGGGGATGCAACTTCTTGATAGGGATCTCCAAAAGAATGGTCTCCCTCACCACGTCCGTGATGTCGATCTTGTTCTTGTTCAGGTCGAGCTTGCGAGCGGCCGTGAACTCATCCTCTTCGTCAGCAGTGTGTTCCGCGCGGAAAAGCACCGAGTACGATCGGGAAATGGGGTAATCAAACACTTCCAAAGAACGGTCGCAGACAAGGACGGCCTTGCCTTCGACCAAAAAATCGACTTTGACCGAATCGTGAAAACGTTCAATATCCAGCTCGAGGTAGCCCTCATTGAAAGGAACCTCCTCCAGGCCCACGTCTTCGCCGGAAAATTCGATTTCCGATTCCGACTTGCCCATAGGTATGTCGCTGATCTTAAACGTAAACATAGAAAACGACCAAAATAGTCGGGAAATATACGGAAATCAAAAGCCAAAGGCAAAAATCATGAGAACAAGCCGAACAGCCGCTGCTCCACCATCGAGATGATACGTCCCAGATCTTCGGGGCGTGAAACAAAATCAAGGTCGTCGGTGTCGATCACAAGTTTTTGGTGGGGATATGAGGTCACCCACGTCTCGTAGTGTTGGTTAAGGCGCTCCAGGTAGTCGATGCGGATGGTGTTTTCGTACTCCCTGCCGCGGGCCTGGATTTGCCGCACAAGCGTTGGCACTTGTGCACGGAGGTAGATGAGCAGGTCTGGCGGACGCAAAAACGCAGTCATCTCGCCGAACAGCGATTTGTAGTTTTCGTAATCCCGTTCACTCATCAGACCCATCTCGAACAGGTTCTTTGCAAAGATCTCGACGTCCTCGTAAATGGTCCTGTCTTGAATGAAATCGGTGTCACCGCTCAATATTTGCCTCTGGTGCCGAAAGCGGGACGACAGGAAATAGATTTGAAGATTGAAGCTCCACCTGCGCATGTCTTCATAGAAATCGGCGAGGTAGGGATTGTCGTCAACCGACTCGTAATAAGGTTGCCACCCAAAATGCCTGCCAAGAAGACCCGTGAGGGAGGACTTTCCGGCTCCGATGTTGCCGGCGATGGCAATGTATCGTGTCTTCTTTTGACGGTTGTCGTTGGCACTCATGTTTGTCATGGCTTTTCAAGTAATCGGAACATGGCTTTTTTGTAGGCTTCCACACCGGGCTGATCGAAGGGATTTTCGTCCAGGCAGTACACATAAACGGCCGTGAGCACCTCGAAATAGAGTATGAGGGCACCAATGTGCTCAGCATCAAGACGGTCGATCGTGAGCGTCATTACCGGCAAGCCCCCCTCAACGTGGGCCTGCCGCGTACCTTCAAGTGCCTTCGTGTTGATTTCGTGCACGGTTCGGCCCGATAGGTAATTCAAGCCGTCTTCATTTCCTTCGTCAGATTCGACTACAAAAGGATTGGAAACATGCTTTACGGCAATAAATGTCTCGATCTGATTTCTCACGCCATCTTGCACCATCTGACCCAGGCTGTGCAGGTCAGTGCTGTATCTGAGGACAGCCGGAAAGAGCCCTTTGTGTCCTTTGCCTTCACTTTCCCCCATTAATTGCTGCATCCACCCTCCGAACGATCCAAGTTCGGGCTCAAAGGACGCGATCAGGTCGATGGCGTAGCCCCTTGCGAAGAGCGCATACCTCGAGGCCGCATGGCCTGTGATGCTCGACGGATCTCGCTTAATGCTTTCAAGCTGAGAAACCGCACCGTAAAAAAGGGCCTGAATATCGACGCCTGCTGCCGCTATTGGAAGCAATCCCACGGGCGTCAGTACCGAAAAGCGTCCGCCAACCGTATCGGGTATCTCGAACTTGCGGTAGCCTTCGGCTT
>CAYZWQ010000105.1:0-10135 GCA_964481355.1 uncultured Chitinophagales bacterium | reverse complement strand
GTACCCCTCCCAAGCTCCAGTGCCTGCCGAAATGGTGAACCCGAATGTGCCTGACCATCCTTAAGGGGACGCACATCGGGGTGGGCATCCCAATTGATGATGCTGATCTTGTTACGGACTTGGTGATACCCCAAAACATGGCCAAACGACGTTTCGTGGCCACCGCCCAGAATGATGGGTATCTGCTTTGCAGCCAACACAGATTCTATGAGGTTGCCCAATCTCTGTTGGTCCTGACTCAAATTGCCCGTCACATCCAAGTCGCCCAAGTCATGGATACCCTCTATCATCGACGCATGTTCATCAAAGAACTCCGGATGTGGAGTCAGCTTTTTGAAGACATCCCGTATCATTTCCGGCGCTTGGGCTGCACCGGGGCGCCCCCCGTTTCGACGTACACCCTCGTCGGACGGAAAACCGATTAAAACAACCTCAGGCTTTGTTGATGGTTGAGCTGCCAGGATGTCGCCAATACGGATGTCTTCGTGCATATCGCAAGATGGTTCTCAAATGCCGGCAAGATACATTCCCAAGGCAGCAACTGCCAACGCATGGTGAATGGTACCATTCGAAATCGCCTCGACGGCCTGATGCTTTGACAGCTTTTCTACCCTGATGAACTCGGATCGGTCGTGCCCACCGTCGCCGTGGTAGGTGCATCCCGTTGCAAGCCATATTCCGCACCTATTGGTATTTAAGGCTGGGTTTGGTGCCAACATCCCCAATTGTCTCCAACCCGTTGCCACAAAACCCGTCTCCTCGAGCAGCTCCCTTTCGGCTGCCTCACGGTGCGTCTCACCATGATCAACAACCCCACCCGGCACTTCCAAGCTCAGCCGGCCCGTCCCAAATCGGTATTGATTCACAAAAATGAACTCGTGCCGGTCGGTAAGGGCAACCACATTTACCCAATCTGGGGTATCTAATATGTAAAAATCGTCCGTAATGGTGTCGTCGGGCGATTGCATCCGCCTCGTGATAACGCGAAACACGGGTGTCTCCAGACTCACCGTCTCACCCACGGGTTTCCAGATCAGCTCTTCGTCATTCATATTTTACGATTGGGTTAGTCGCTCAAATTAAAGGCTATCTTGCTATCTTCAAACACAGAACACCAGATTGTAGCGCATGAACCAGATGAGAACACTCACACTTAAGACAGACCAAACGCTGGACAGGGAGCATCTGCTCGAGCAAATCGGAAAAGCCTGCGACGTGATGGAGGCCATCTACGACGATGGATACTATCCCAAAGTGACGGTGTTCAGGTCCTGGTCAAAATACAACCCCACCATTTCCGGAGAGTTCGCACGACCGCGGGCCATTCGCTGGTATATGGCCCGCGAACTTGAGAAACTGCTGCAAAACGGTGCTGAAATCCATATCGAAGGAGAACGCAAGATCCGAACCCTATGGGACCCCGAACTGCTCGACTCTCTCGACGAGGAAGGATGGGACTTCACCCAAAAGAAACTCTTCCTGTTTGCACCTGAGCGTATCGACATTTCTTTGAACCGATTGGAACACTACACTGGCACCAAGTCGGAGGACTTCCAACGCTATATCCTTTTCACCAACTACAACATGCACGTCGAAGTGTTCCAGCAACGCTTCCCCGATTGTGTTCGTCCGTCGAAGGACGGCTTCCAGATGCCGGCATACCACCACAAGCTGCCCAACAACAGTGGCGTCAGCCTTGTCAACATCGGTGTAGGACCGTCAAATGCCAAAACATGTAGCGACCATATAGCTGTGCTGCGACCCGACGCGATGATCATGGTCGGTCACTGCGGAGGCCTGCGAAACCATCAGGAAATCGGTGATTTTGTGCTCGCGTCCGGCTATATGAGGGCCGACCATGTTCTGGACGAGTTGATTCCGACAAGTGTGCCTATCACGCCGAACGTGATGCTCAATGAACTCCTGAGCAGCACGTTGAACCAGATGGAGCTGTCGTTTCGCATCGGCACCGTTTACACAACCGACAACCGAAATTGGGAGTTCGCCAAAAAGTCGAGCATCCAGCAGATTCACACAAGCCGCAGCCTGGCGGTAGACATGGAATCGGCCACCATTGCCACCAACGGCTTCCGTTACCGCATTCCGCATGCCACTCTCTTGTGCGTGAGCGACAAGCCCCTTCACGGCAAGCCTAAATTGAGCGACATGGCCCAGAAATTCTACAACAACTCAAAGGAGCGCCATCTCGACATCGTGCTCGAAGTGATTGGCCACCTGAGGTCGAACCACCCCGACGGACTGCCCAACGCCAGCATTCGAGGGTTGGACGAACCTCTCATGGGAGGTATTTGAGGCCTATCTGTTTTGCAGGGTCACCCGGATTCCTGCTGTTGTGCGCGATGGACTCATGAACACTTGCCGAGCGAACCATCCCAACCCAGATTTCCTTGACAAAGGCCCGTCGAGCTCGATCTTGAACGCGTGCCCGAATGCATAGAAATCATCCGCCAGCGTACCCCTGAGTCCGATCTTCTCGTCCACATACGAGTAGAGCAAAAAGACATTTACTCCAGAGTTGGTGCGTCCAGATATCAGAGCGTTGAGGTCTTGCTGGGCGCTCAGACCGAATGACACGGTCTTGTCGGATGCGTTGAGCAACGCTTCAGCAACGAAACGCGGCCTAGTTTCGCTCTTCCTGAAACTGAATTCAGCTTTGGAGTATGCATCCCGACCGACGACTTCCGCGCTGAGCTCCGCCCCAATACGGTCGTTAAACTGCCTGGTCAATTCAATTTCCGCATAGTTAAGCTTTCTTGGCCTCGTGAAGGCATTGGGTTCGTCCAAGTCGTTCAACCCCCCGGCAACCACCTCGACTACAAACCCATCCACGACTTCATTAGTGACGCGAACACCGTCGAGCCAACCGCTTGCCTCCAGTCCGGTGCTTGATGCAGCATTTTTGATTGGTGGAATCACACCCATCTGAAGGCGCCATTGTTCGTAGTCATATTGCAGATACAACTGCCGCACGAATATCTCCATGAATTCTCGCTCACGTGGCGGTTCGAAATCGGTGGCAGTGGACCAACGCGACTGAAACCTGCTTCCCGAAGAAACGAACATCCTGGTGCTGACCCCCTTTCCAAAATCGACATGAGTCCACACCCTGAGGGCCGATTGGATACGGTTGCGTTCCCTTCCCCAGTCCAGATTGTCGTATCGAGACTCAGCCGTCACCCGAAAAAAGCTAATCTCCTGAGCAGCTGCGCCCAGGGAGGAGGCAAAAAATAAAGCGGGCAGCAAAAAGAGTCTTTTCATCAAGGTATGAGTTCGTTCGGCTGAAGATGAACAGCAATGCGACACCGCGCATTCAGGAGAACAACAAAAATATCACTAGTTGCGGTAACTGCAGCACTCTTACGTGTCTGTTCAGGTTCAATTTCTCATAAACTTCGGTTTTTTTCAGTCCACTCGTGTAAGGAATCCACTTGGCAGGTATCTATAGGGTATAACGTACAACCAGCCAGATACACCATGGAACCTTACACTCCCCTTGAGGGAACTGTCCACGAAATGCCGGTGGATGAAAAACCGCGCGAACGCCTGCTGCGGTACGGAGCCGAAAGCTTGTCGGAGGCCGAACTCGTCGCCATCATACTCCGCACCGGCATCCAAGGGCAAAATGCCGTCGAAACGTCGCGCAGGCTCATACGCGATGTCGGTGGTCTCCACCGTCTGAGCCGCATGCGGTACAAAGACGTCGCCAGAGTTCCCGGAATTGCCCATGTGAAGGCGCTCACTCTAGAGGCCGTGTTCGAGTTGGGCAGACGGGTTGCCGTCGCACCAGTAGGCGACCGCGTCGTGCTGCGCGGTCCGGACGATGTGTACGCCTACTTTGGGCCCCGGTTAAGGGATGAGCGCGTCGAAGTGTTCGCCGTTGCGTTCATGAACGCCGCCAAAGTGCTCACGGGCAGCAAAGTGATCAGCCGAGGTGGCATGACCGCTACCATTGTCGAGCCGGGCGAGGTGTTTCGTCACGCCCTCATCAACGACGCCCACAGCATCATCGTGCTGCATAACCATCCTTCGGGCAATCCGAAGCCCTCCGAAGCCGACATCAGGCTCACAAAGCGGCTGATCGACGCCGGGCGCACGCTCGGTATTCCACTCGAAGACCACTTGCTGGTGGCCGGCCATGACTATGTAAGCTTTCGGGCACGAAATATCGTCCCCTTTTCGGTCTGAGCCCATGCTTCGGCTCATTATCCGTATATTTCGGGTCTAACACATTTATCGTCTATGAAAGAATATCTCAAGAAAATCGTAGCTGAGGCACTCGTAACCGTGGCAGGTTCCAACGACGGCTTACCCGATGTGATCATCGAGAAACCGCGCATCCCTGAGCATGGCGACGCCGCCACAAACGTGGCCCTCGCCGCCGCCAAGTCGCTTGGTAGGCCACCTCGTCAAATTGCGGAGGCATTGGTGGGCGCAATGCACGTCGACCCGTCGGCTCTTGCCGCCATTGAGATCGCAGGACCCGGATTCATCAACTTTCGCTTTGCACCCGGATGGACCCAACGTCAGCTTGCACGCATATTGGAGGAACCTCAGGCTTACGGTCGATCGGCTGCCAATGACGGTAAGCGCATCCAAGTGGAGTTTGTGAGCGCCAACCCAACTGGCCCCCTCACGGTCGGGCACGGACGAAATGCCGTTCTGGGCGACACGATCGCCCGCATGTTCGAATGGACTGGAGCTGACGTTGAACGCGAGTATTATTTCAATGACGCGGGGCGTCAAATGCGGGTTCTGGGTGAATCCGTACAGATCCGTTACCGCCAAATTCTCGGCGAGGCAATCGAACTCCCAGAAGGACACTACGAGGGCGAATACATCCGCGACATTGCCCAGACGCTGGTCGATCGTGTCGGCGACAGCCTGAAGTCAACGGAAGATGTGGCGGAGTTTACAGCCGCCGCCCGTGACGCCATGTTTGACGACATCAAGGGCACGCTCGACCGAATGAAGATCCATATGGACACCTTCTTCAACGAGCACAATCTCTACACCGATGGCTCTATAGAGCGCGTCGTCCAACGCCTCCGCGACAAGGGGCTGGCGTACGACGCCGATGGCGCCACTTGGTTCAAGACCACTGCGTTCGGCAAAGAGAAGGACACCGTTTTGATCAAGTCGACAGGCGAGCCAACCTACCGTCTGCCCGACATTGCCTACCATATCCAAAAGCTCGACCGAGGATTTGACCTTTGCGTCGACATCTTCGGCGCTGACCATATCGCCACCTATCCCGACGTGCTCTCGGCACTTAAGGCCCTCGATTACGACAGCAATCGCGTGAACGTGATGGTGTACCAGTTCGTGACCATCGTTCAAGACGGACAGCCGTTCAAAATGAGCACACGTAAGGCAAACTTCATTACGCTCGACGAATTGATGGACGAAGTCGGTGCCGACGTCACTCGCTTCTTCTTCCTGATGCGTGCTCCGGGAACCCACCTGGAGTTTGATATCGCACAAGCAAAGGATGCAAGCGACAAAAACCCCGTTTACTACCTGCAATATGCCAACGCGCGGGTCCAAAGCATCCTGCGCAAGGCGGACGAGGTAATGACCGATATGCCTGGCAGACCCGACCTCGCCCTGCTGAAGCACGAGGCGGAAATGGCCCTGATCAAGATACTGCTCGATTTCCCTGACGTTGTGCAACGTAGTGCCGAGGCCATGGAGCCGCATAGGATCATCACCTACTTAAACGACGTCGCCGCCACATTCACCCATTTCTATCACCACTGCCGCATTATTGGCGAAAGCAAGGAACTTGCGGCTGCCCGCATAGCGCTTCTTAGAGCCACGACATCCGTGTTAGTGAACGGTCTCACGATCTTGGGGATATCGGCACCGGACCGTATGTAAATTTACACGGTGTGCATCAGGCTGAAGCAAACGATTCCGCGCACGATCTGTTCATCTACGCGGAAACCACACTGCTCGAACAGCTGGTTGCTCTCGGCTCTGGTCCAGAACTGCAGCCCCCCAAGGCCGGCCGACTGCTGCAGCATGCGTCCGTACCATGAGCCTGCCGTAAGCAGGTGCATATTGAACAGCCGTCCTCCCGGCTTCAATACCCTGCGGCATTCATAAAGCACCCTACGTGGATCGGCGAACTCATTGAGACTGCCGCCAATCACGATGGCGTCGAAGGTGCCCGCAAAAAACGGCATATCCGCCGCATCGGCACGCACCAGACACGCACGCAACCCCTCCGTCTTCAGGCGCCGGCGGGCCTCCTCCAACATGGGAACCGCAAAGTCGAGGGCAACCACATGCGATGCCGGCTCCGCCTTTGCCAAGGCGCGAGCGTATAGCGCCGTCGAGCAGCCAACATCCAAAATCAGCTCACCTTGCTTTGGTTTCACCCACTGTACGAGCAGGCGCTGTTCCTCGTCGATGGGAAAATTCTCGCCCGTAAGAACCCCAAGACTGTTCACCCGCCATGTATCCTCGTACACGGTTGCCGTCAACGACCAATGGTTGCTCCGCTGGGCCATCGTTATGCCTTCGGGAATGTCGCCGATCATGTCGACGATATTGTCGTTCACTGGATATTCGTCGCCATACTTGGAGCACACCGAACCGTTGACGGCCTTTTGCGGGTCGAATAATTCGTTCGGGACCTGAATGGCCGCACGGTCGTGCTGTGGTGATCGCAATGTGAGGTGTGATGTCATCCTTATGTCCTACGAGTGTGCTTCAAGCAAGTTACAACGCCTTGTCGCGTATCACCGACACGGCGGCGCCTTGATAAACACCCAAGAGCTGCGCCGCGTTGCCTTTGTTGACGGCAATTTCGAGGGTGTCCGAACTGCCGATCAATGCAGCAGCCTCGCCTTCTGGCACAGACCCGTACGTCGGCACAAGTCCCCTCAGAATCTGCGTGCCCACATAGATGCGCAAATCCTCGTTGGGACCAAATGCGCGCACCAGCTCAGCAGGGATGTTGGTCATCAAATTTCCAAATCTGTCGATGTGGACGATCCAACCCTGAATGCCATGCCTGTCGCTGGCAGGCAAAGCCCAGTGCGAGACCTGAAGCCCGTCGACCGATGGACCAAACTCACTGAGATCGACCCCTGTGGCCAGATGCGCCGCAACCGGTGCAAAGATGTCCCTGCCATGAAACGTGGACGACGGGTTTGATGTAAGCCAGTAATCCTGGTTTCTCAATTCCACACACTGTACCGGCTCATTGTCGGTCACGAGCGCGAACATCCCGTTGTCTGGGCCTACAAAGAATTGGCCTCGGTGCTTGAACGCCACCGGCCTTCGGTCGGTGCCGACGCCAGGATCGACAACCGCCAGGTGGACGGTTCCCTCCGGAAACAGATAGGCGGCGTGTTTGAGGATCCAAGCACCAGCGAGCAAATCTTGTGCCTTCACGTCATGGGTGATGTCAACCATTCGCAGACGGTCGCTCACACGCAACATCACCGCCTTCATGGCGGCCACGTAGTAGTCAGACGTCCCAAAGTCGGTCGTGAGTGTGACAAGGGACCGCGGCATGACGATTAACCCTGCGTGTTCAGCATCACTGGCATGATGAGCATGAGCAAATCTTCGTCGGCAGCCTGCTCGAGAGGTTGCACGATACCAGCACGGTTTGGCGTCGAGAACGCGAAGGTCACCTCGTCACTCGCAATGTTGTTGAGCACGTCGGCAAGGTACCGGGCATTGAAACCGATCACCATGTCCTCCGCGTCGTATTGACACTTGATTGACTCGCGAGCCTCACTGCTCATCTCATAGTCTTCCGCGAAGATGCTCACCTCGTCCTGTGTAAGATTAAGTCGAATTTGACGTGTTGTCGTGCTCGAAAAGATCGACACACGCCGCACCGTCGCCAGCATGTCGTTTTTCGCGACCGTCATGATCTTCTCGTTCTCCTTGGGAATCACATTCTCGTAATTCGGATACGACTCGTTGATCAGACGTGCAATCACCTCCGCCACTCCGTTTGTGAAGCGGACATGGTGCTTCGTGATCTGCATCTTTGTCTCGCCACCATTCAATGTACGGGTAACCTGAGCGAGGGCTTTGTCAGGAACGATGAAATTGACAGGCACGTCACCCTTCATGTCGTACTTAACGAGACGTACAAGTCGGTGGCCATCTGTGGCAACAAGACGCGTCTTTTCTTCGTCAACCTGGAAATAGACTCCCATCATGTTGGGACGCAGGTCGTCGGTAGATACTGCGAAGCGGGTCTTTTCTACGGCGGAGGTCAGCGACTCGGTGTCGACGACAATCGTGGTGCCCTCATGTACGGACGGCAACATCGGGAAATCCTCCGCTTTGGCACCCACCAGTTTGTAAGCCCCACGGTCGGTGCGAAACTTCACGATGCAGCGGTCGTCGATGTCGAACGACAACGGGATGTCGGGTAGCTGTCGCATCGTGTCGAGCAGGCGACGGGCTGGAATGGCCACCGAGCCGTCCTGCACGATCTCGGCGGGCACCTGCTCGACAATGTAGATCTCATTGTCAGTGGCGGTGAGCCTCAAGGCACCGTCCACACTTTCGAATAGTACGTTCTCAAGAATGGGAAGCGTCGCTTTACTGGGAACAACGCCGGCAACGGCCGATAATGCTTTAACAAGTTCTCCGCTGGTGATGTTAAATTTCATATTCGGAATTTGGTTACCGGCATGCACGCACACACCGCTTTATGATGAATTTCAAATAGATCGTACAGATGCCCAATAATACAAGAAAAATCGCTCGGATGGTACAGCTAACCAAGCCAAATGGCTCGGTGGTAATACTTGATTACAGCACAGGCAACAGATGAACACCGTAAGCGTTATTTTGCGAGTCGCGGCAAGCAAGAGCAAGAGCAGGAGCAAGGTCGAGTCACGGTTTGGAAACAAAGTTTATAGCATGAAAACAGTAGACATCTTTCAATTCAATTTTGATAAGCTCAATCGAGCATCAGCACTAAGGCAATCCCCTGCTCTTGCTCTTGTTCTTGCTCTTGTTCTTGCTCTCGCTCTCGCCACACCGGCATCGGCACAATTTGTGAATGCAAAATACGGCGGTGACTTTCTCAGCATCGGTGCCGGCGCGCGGGCCCTCGGCATGGGGTCGGCGTATGTGGCTGTTGCAGACGAGGTGACGGCCGCGTACTGGAATCCGGCAGGACTTAACGGCATCACGAACTATCAGGGCTCCTACATGCATTCGGAGCGATTCAGCGGGGTTGTCAGTTACGATTACGCAGGATTCGTGCTTCCGGCGAACAATCGGGGTGTATTGGCACTGAGCGTGTTCCGGCAGGGGGTCGACAACATCAAGAACACCCTGAATGTCTACAATGATGCCAATGGCATTCCGGACCCGTCGCAGATTTCGACCTTCAGTGCAACCGACATGGCCGTGTTCCTGACCTATGCCAACGTGTTTCGTGAGCGGCTGAACTGGGGTGTTTCTGCCAAAGTGGTCAACTCGCGACTAGGGCCATTTGCCGACGCCTGGGGTTACAGCCTCGATATCGGCGTCCAAAAACGCACTGACGACATCAGCTGGGGTCTAAATCTCATGGATGCAACCACGCTGATGAAGTTCTGGTCGGTCGACCGTGATGCTCTTGCCAATATCGGCGACATCTATGGCGACGAGATACCGGAAGGACAAAATGAACGAGTCCTGCCGACCCTGAAAGCAGGTGTGGCCAAGCGTTTTTATCTCCCCGACCTTGTGGTCACGACTGCTGCTGATGTCGATGTTCGCTTCGAAGGTCGCCAAGCGTTTTATCTGAACACGGGCGATATCAGTTATGAGCCCAATCTTGGGGCCGAATTTAGCTACAAGGAACTAGTGCAGATCCGCGCCGGACTAACACAATTCAGCACCGACACCCTGTCGTCTAAATTATACGTCAATCCCACTGTCGGCGCAGGCGTCACTATTGGTATGGTACAGGTCGACTACGGTTTCAGCCGCAGCCCCTTCGATCTCGGCAACACGCACCGGGTTTCGTTGATGGTCAACCTCCAACGTCGCGAACAGCCGGCAACACGTCAGTAACTGCGTATCTTCACGCATGGATCTCTTCATTGTAGGACCCACCGCGTCGGGTAAAACTGCACTCTCCATC
>CAYZWQ010000104.1:5234-10353 GCA_964481355.1 uncultured Chitinophagales bacterium | reverse complement strand
GCCGTTCACGCCAATTGAGGAGGGTTTTGTTGGGATGTACGTCTGTGGACCGACGGTGTACGGCGATGCGCATTTGGGCCATGCCAAGAGCTATGTCTTTTTCGACGTGGTGAACCGTTGCCTGCGATATCAGGGCTATCGGGTGCGCTATGTGCAGAACATCACCGATGTGGGGCACCTCACCGACGATGCCGATGCCGGAGAGGACAAGCTGCAGAAGCAGGCCAAGCTCGAACGGCTCGAACCCATGGAGGTTGCCGAGAAGTACACGAACGCCTACTTCCGCGACATGGATGCCTTGGGCATCCTGCGTCCGGACATCACACCGCGGGCATCGGGACACATCCCCGAGCAGATATCCATGATCGAGGAGCTCATCGCCAAGGGGCATGCCTACGAAGCAGACGGGAACGTCTACTTTGACGTGAGCTCCGATCCCGATTACGGCAAGCTCAGCGGCCGCCAGATTGAGGAGTCGATCGCAGGAACCCGCGTCGAAGTGGCGGGCGGCAAGCGTCATGCTGCCGACTTCGCCCTCTGGAAAAAGGCGGAGCCCGAGCACATCATGAAATGGCCCTCTCCTTGGGGCGTCGGCTATCCCGGATGGCACATCGAATGCTCGGCCATGTCGACCCGCTACTTGGGAAAGACCTTCGACATCCACGGTGGCGGCCTCGAAAACCAGTTCCCCCACCATGAATGCGAAATCGCCCAAAGCGAATGCGCCCATGGCGAACCCTTCGTGCGTTACTGGCTGCACAACAATATGGTGACCTTGAACGGGCAGAAGATGGGCAAGTCGCTCGGCAACGCCATTTCGTTGCAGCAGTTCTTCTCAGGTGACCATAAACTGCTCAGCAGGCCATGGAAACCGCAGGTGATACGATTCTTCCTGCTCCAAAGCCATTACCGCAGCACCACCGATTTTTCGGAGCCCGCCCTCGAGGCGGCCGAGACAGGACTCAACAACCTGCAGGATATGGTTCACGTCATAAGCTCCTCGGAGGGCGGAAATGGTGATGCCTTCGACGCAAATGGCTTCCGCGACGCGTTCAACGCCTGCATGGACGACGATTTCAATACCGCACAGGCCATCGCCGTGCTCTATGAGTGGCTCAAACCATGGCGGGCCCGCATCTTGAAGGGCGATCATCCTTCCAACGGCGACGAAGTGCACCAAGTCCTGCGCGACGCGGTCGATACGGTTCTCGGGATATGGCCAGAGGCGAAACCGTCTGACGATGCAAGCGTGGTGCCCGGGTTGATGGAGCTTATCTTGAAGCTTCGTGCCGGCGCCCGAGCCGATAAGAACTGGCCGGTTGCCGACCAGATCCGCGACGCGCTCAAGGAGCTTGACGTCGTCGTCGAAGACACCCCGACCGGACCCGTCTATAAACTCCCAAAAAACTGACCCATGCAGCCCGATTCGCTTACGGCCATCACAAAATATTTTGTCTGGAGCGCCGATCCCATTTTGTTTGAGACGGGAGTGATTCCGCTGCCGTTCACCCTCAGTATCCATGGATTGATTTTCGGCATCGTCGTTGCCTACCTGGCGGGAGGGTATTGGCTCAAGCAGATCCAGGCGAAGGCTGCCACACGCAAGGAAAAGCCGCAGTCGCTCACCGACGGTCAGTATTGGTTGGTCACCCTGAGTGCGCTTGTGCTTGGCCAGATCATCTTCAACCTGATTCCCGTGAACGGCATTGAGCAGGTTGGACCGGTTACCTTCCGTTGGTACGGAATGCTCTTCGGCGGGGCCTTTTTGGTGGGTTATCTCATTGGCAGCAAGGAATTCCGTGATGCCGGGAGGTCGGAAGCCGAGCGGGATGCCCTGCTCACCTACGTGCTCATCGCCACCGTGGTAGGGGCACGTCTTGGTCATGTGATTTTCTATGAACCGGAGTATTATTTGCGCAACCTCCACCTGGTTCCGGCGATCTGGCAGGGTGGACTGGCCAGCCATGGTGCCGCGATCGGCATCCTCATCGGCATCTGGCTGTACTGCCGCAAGTACAAGAACTACAGTTTTCTGTGGGTGACCGACCGCGTGGTGATACCTGTCGCCATCGGCGGGGCTTTCGTGCGTCTGGGGAACTTCTTCAACTCGGAGATTTACGGCGTTCCGACCGACGTGCCCTGGGCCGTCATCTTCGCCAGCGAGGACCTGATTCCTCGTCACCCAACCATGCTTTACGAGGCCTTCTTATATGTGGCGCTTTTCGCCATCCTGTGGACCATCTACCTGCGCTACAAGGGCAAGCCGCCCGAGGGCTTCATTTTCGGCGTGTTCTTGGTCATCATGTTTACCGGGCGATTCCTGCTCGAGTACACCAAAGTTGAGCAGGCTGAGTTCGCCACCGACTGGTTCATCGGCATGGGCCAGATCTTGAGTGTTCCGTTTGTGCTGCTGGGTATTTGGCTCCTCTGGAAGAAAGTGAAGTGGCAACAATGAAATTCGGTACCGACGGCTGGCGCGCCATCATCGCCAAGGAATTCACCTTCGACAACCTGTCCATCGTGGCACAGGCGACGGCACGTTGGATTCTCGATTCGGGAATCACATCGAACGGAGTGGTGATCGGCTACGACTGCCGCTTTCTGGGGCGTGAGTTCGCACAGCACGCGGCATGCCAATTTGTGTCCATGGGCATACCGGTGCGAATGGCCCACAGCATCGTCCCTACCCCGGCGGTGAGCTGGGCTGCCTTGCATTACGACGCCGTCGGCATTGTGATCACCGCCAGCCACAATCCGCCCGAGTACAACGGCTTCAAGATCAAGGCACCCTTCGGCGGACCCGCAACACCCGAGCAGATCCTTCAGGTCGAGGCGCAGTTCGAGCAGTACGATGCCTCCATTCCTGTCGACGACTACCGCACCTGCCTGCGTCAGGGGCTCATACGCGAGATCAACCTTGCGGAAATGTACTTGGACGTGCTGGGCGCCAGCCTCGATCTCACCGCCATCCGAGCCACCGGCGTGAAAATTGTACACGATGCCATGTACGGTGCCTCGCGTTCCATCATCCGTTCGCTGTTGGGTGAGCAGGTGCTTGAACTGCACGCCGACCTGAATCCCGGCTTCAATGGGGTGCCACCCGAGCCCATAGAGAAGAATTTGGGCGAGCTTTCCGAGTTCATCCGAAAGAACCGATGCGCCGTGGGCATCGCCAACGATGGCGATGGCGACCGTGTGGGCATGTACGACGAAGCCGGCCGCTATGTGGACTCCCATTTGTTGTTGAGCCTCCTTCTGTGGTACCTGCACACCCAAAAGGGACTTGGAGGCAGCATCATCAAGACCTTTTCGACCACCCAGATGCTCGACAAGATGGCATCGAAATACGGGCTCCCTTTGACGGTGACCCCTATCGGATTCAAATACATCGCCGACAAGATTGTGGATGGGGATGTTCTGATTGGTGGCGAAGAATCGGGCGGCATTGCCGTAAAGGGGCACATACCCGAGCGTGACGGCGTCTATATCGGCCTTCTGGTCGTCGAAATGATGGTGAAGACCGGCAAAGCCTTGAGTGAGCTGGTCCAGATGCTGTTCGACGATTTTGGGCCGCATTTCAACCGCCGCATCGACATGCTCACCACCAACGAGAAGAAAGACCGATTGGTGAACCGTGCCAAGCTGGGCGACATCGCCCGCGTGATGCACTATGAAGTCGTAGATATCGAGCTCATCGACGGTGTGAAGATGCACCTGTCGAACGGGGCGCGCGTGCTCATACGTCCAAGCGGCACCGAGCCCGTGCTGCGCATCTACAGCGAGAGCCACAGCCCCGAAGATGCCCAGGCGATCGTCGACGCCGTGGCGGCGATGGTGTGATGCCACCTCCCCCGTCCCCGGAATCTATCTCGAGCTTGCGAGAGACCTACCGCAGTGGAGGGGTGACTTCGTGGGCAACGCGTTTACTATACATATCTCTGTTTGTCTACTAAGTAATAATTCTGTAGCTTCAAGTTAGATCATTCATCACAATTACTTTGCCGTCAGTATGCGACATGAGGAAAATGCTGTTCCAAAACGCTGCTTTGCTTAGTGTTTATGCATTGCTTGCCATTTTAGTTATTCCAATCTGGGGTCATAGTCAAAGTTTCACTATCGATAACAATGGTATTGTAAAATGTAGGGGCGTGAACCCCGGTGTAACCGGCACAGTGTCAGGTGTGACTTACGAATCAGTTGATAGGACACTGCTTATTCAGCGAAGGGATGAAGGTAAAGATTTGACCAAAGTCTGTGTCAGCAATGTGACGGACATGAGAGATTTGTTTGAAAACAAAGAATTCAATCAACCGATCGGTAATTGGGACGTTAGTAATGTGACCAACATGAGCGACATGTTCTATAAGAGCACCTTCAATCAACCGATTGGAAACTGGGATGTAAGCCGGGTGACAAACATGAGCTGGATGTTTTATCAAGCCCCGTTCAACCAGCCGCTAGGCAACTGGGACGTCAGCAGCGTGACAAATATGGGTTGGATCTTTTCGGGCAGCCAATTCAATCAGCCCATAGGTGCCTGGAATGTTGGCAGAGTTGTAAACATGAGCGATATGTTCGCAAGTAGCCCGTTTGATCAAGATATTACGGGCTGGAATGTGAGCAACGTCACAAACATGAGTGATATGTTTTACAAGAGCTCATTCAATCAGCCAATAGGTAACTGGGATGTTGGTAGAGTGACCAATATGAGCTGGATGTTTTACCAAGCCCCATTCAATCAACCTATTGGTGGTTGGGATGTAAGTAACGTCACTGATATGAGCCTGATGTTTTCAGGTAGTCAGTTTAACCAGCCGATAGGCAACTGGAATGTGAGTAGGGTGACAAACATGGGCAACATGTTTGGAAACAGTCCATTCGATCAAGATATCTCCGACTGGGATGTTAGTAGTGTCACGGACATGGGAGACATGTTTTACAGGAGCTCATTCAATCAGCCGATCGGAAATTGGGACGTGAGTCGCGTGACCGATATGAGTTGGATGTTTTACCAAGCCCCATTCAATCAACCGATCGATGGCTGGGATGTAGGTAACGTCACCAATATGAGCCTGATGTTTTCAGGTAGTCAGTTTAACCAGCCGATAGGCAACTGGAA
>CAYZWQ010000104.1:0-5134 GCA_964481355.1 uncultured Chitinophagales bacterium | reverse complement strand
TGTGAGTAGGGTGACAAACATGGGCAACATGTTTGGAAACAGTCCATTCGACCAAGATATCTCCGAATGGGTTGTTAGCAGTGTCACGAACATGGGTGACATGTTTTACAGAAGTTCATTCAATCAGCCGATCGGAAATTGGGACGTGAGTCGCGTGACCGATATGAGCTGGATGTTTTACCAATCAGAATTCAATCAACCCATCGGAAACTGGGATGTCAGAAATGTAACCGATTTGGATTGGATGTTTAGAAGCAGCAAATTCAATCAACCTATCAATGAATGGTGCGTAGTTCGTTTTACCTCCGAGCCCGCAAATTTTTCCTCCAATTCGCCTCTCATCGCTGAAAATAAGCCTGTATGGGGAACCTGTCCGGGAATGCCCGAGCCAATCGTTAAATTATTGCCGATGAACAATACAACGGGAATCGACAGGCTACCGATGTTGACTTGGAACCAGGATGAAAATGCCACTTCATACCAACTCCAGATAACGGAGGGAACCACCCTCATTGTCGTTGATACAACCCTTACGGCAACACAGTTCTCTGTTTCCGTTCCACTAAGCGGCAACACCGCTCACAGCTGGAAGGTAAGAGGGATCAACGGAAACAAGAACTACACCGGCGATTGGGGCCAAATATGGAGCTTCACCACGTCGATGGGGACTTCGATTGAATCCGACGATCTGCCCTCAAAATTTGTTTTGCACCAAAATTATCCAAATCCATTTAATCCATCCACACTCATCAGGTTCGCACTACCAACATCAACCCATGTTAAGTTGGAAGTCTATTCAACTTTGGGCCAGTTGATGACGACATTGGTTGATGGTAACATCGGGGTGGGTGAACACTCAGCTTTTTTTGATGGAAGTAATTTGTCAAGTGGTGTGTATTTGTATCGAATCACTACACCTCAAGGTGTCTTCATGAGAAAAATGACGCTGATAAAATAGTATTTGTGCCGAACATGTCTTCATCTTTCACTCTCCTAGATCAATCGATGTCATTGTGAACTGACACGTTGAGCGCAGCGAAATGTCGGTGAACAAACTTCCTTCGATACGCTAAGCTGCCCGAGGTGACGGTGACGGAATCTGTTGGTTGTTTTTGTAGCCCCAATGTGCTACATTTCTCGTTAAAAACGTTTAATATAATGCAATGTCGAACAAAACAGCCACTGTCAGAGCCAGAATCGAGCCCAAACTCAAAGAGGAAACGGAACACATCTTCGAGGAGCTCGGAATAAGCACCACCGAGGCCATCCGCATTTTCTTCACACAGGTTAAGCTTCATAGAGGATTGCCATTTGAAGTGAATATTCCGAACCACATTACCGAAAAAGCCATACAGGATGCCCAACAACGATTGAACTTACGCAAGGCTGATTCCGCTGACCAATTATTTGAAGATTTGGGAATCTGATGAAGCCGATATTCAGGACCACCCGTTTTGACAAAGATGTCAAAAGAATGGTCAAACGCGGCAAGTCCTTTACCATATTCAAAGCTGTCATCACTCAGCTCGCGAACGATCAGCCTCTTGAGCCCAAGTACAGAGATCACAAGTTGGTAGCGAATACATCGGAGTCAGAGAGTGCCATATTGAGCCTGACTGGTTGCTTTTGTACATCAGTAAGGCAGATGCATTAACGCTGATTCGAACAGGTACGCATTCCGATTTATTCAAATAAACGATTAAACAAAGTTTGATCTCCGATTATTGTACAATTTTGCACGAATTAAGCCCTCCACGCATATAACACAAGCAAAGCAATGTCATAGTGAACTGACACATTGAGCGCAGCGAAATGTCGGTGAACAACCTTCTTACAGTACGCTTAGCTGTCTTAAATGTCAGCGTACAACCTTCCCTCGATATGCCTTGGTCGAGTTGTCATATAAGCTGTATATATTTCCATTTGTGCCACGCGTTACAAACTAATGCACACGATGCAACCTATTCACCTAAGCGTTGACGATATGCAGCCATCACATAGATCTTTCACAACCCATTCTATGGATTCAAAGACGCCCCTTCCCCTGCTCTTGCTCTTGCTCTTGTTCTTGTTCTTGCCACCGTCTCCCGCCACGGCCCAGGAGCGCCAGCGCCTCGAGAGCCTCCAGCAGGCCATGGGCATCAGTGGCCAACTCGCCGGCGGCAACGGTCCTTCGAGCGTGAACTGGATCGACGGCGGCGACCGCTATTCCTATTCGATCGCGAACCATGAGACGCGGACCATGGAGATCCGCTCCTACAACCCGGAAACGGGAGCCGACGAGCTTATATTCAGCCCGACCGGCTTCACCAACGCCGAGGGCCGCCCGTTCACCTACAATTCCTTCCAGTGGGCCGACGACAGCAAGCACATCCTGTTCCAGACCAACTTCAGGCCCATCTTCCGCCGCTCGGGCATCTCCGACTACTATTTCTACTCCGTGGCCGACAAGTCGCTCAAGGAGGTCGTGAAGGATGCCGGCACAGCCCAGCTGTCGCCCGACGGATCCATGATCGGCTACGAGCGCGGCGGCAACATGTACACCTACACATTTGCTACGGGTCTTGAAACCCAGCTCACCAACGATGCCACGAGGCATGTGTTCAACGGCAAGTTCGGGTGGGTGTACGAGGAGGAGTTTGGACTGGCACAAGCCTGGGAATGGTCGCCAGACAGCCGATATATCGCTTTTTGGCAGGAGGACGAAACCGAAGTGCCCATCTTCCAGATGACCGACTACTCGGGCCAAACAGCCGAGTACGTGGAAATCCGATACCCGAAGGTGGGGCAGACCAACCCGACGGTGCGCATCGGCGTTGTCGACGTGAAATCGGGCGACAAACGATGGATGAACATCAACGAGAGCAGCGAATTCTATGTGCCGCGCATCTATTGGACATCACGTCCTGGTACGCTCGCCGTGGTGGTGCTCAACCGCGAGCAGAACCACATGAAGATCTATATGTGCGACGGAACCAGCGGTACAAGCCGTGTGATCTATCAGGAGCGATCCGAGGCATGGATCGACGTGTTCGACTTCTTCGCCGGCATCATGCACTACATGTACTTCCCCGCCGGCATGGAGGAGTTCTTTTGGGTAAGCGATCTGGATGGCTGGTCGCATATCTACCGCTACGACTATGAGGGCAAACTACTCGGCCAGGTCACAAGGGGCAACTGGGAGGTGACTTACGTGCATGCGGTGAATCCCGACAGCCGCACCATCCTCTACACCAGCACGGAGGAGTCGCCCCTTGAGCGCCATCTCTACTCGGTGAACTTCGATGGCAGCGGCAAACGCAAGCTCACCACCGAGCCGGGCAACCACAACCTGAGTGTGGCACCCAACGGCAAGTACTTCATCGACCGCTGGTCGAACGTGAGCACGCCACGGCAGGTGGTGCTGCGCGGCAACGACGGCAAGGTGTTGCGCACCTACGAAAATGGCGCCCGAGTCCGTGACTTCGTGTCGAAGAATCTGTACAGCCCGCGCGAGCTGTTCTCGTTCACGACCACCGACGGGCAGGAGCTGGATGCTTACATGGTAAAACCGCCCGATTTCAACGCCAATAATCGCTACCCTGTGTTGATGGATATCTACGGAGGTCCGGGTGCCCAGAGCGTTTACAACCAATGGGAGGCCAACGGCTGGCATCAATGGCTGGCACAACAGGGGTACATCATCGTGAGCGTTAACAATCGCGGCAGCGGCGGTTACGGATCGGCCTTCGAGAAGTTGGTCTATAAGCAGCTGGGTGTCTACGAGGCACTCGACTTCGCAGAAACCGCCAAGTACCTCAAAACGCTGCCGTATGTTGACGGTGAGAACATGGCCATCCGTGGGCACAGCTATGGCGGATACATGAGCTCATACACCGTGGCAACCCATCCGGGAGTGTTCAAGCTGGGCATCGTCGGCGCCCCGGTCACCGACTGGCTGCTCTACGACAGTATCTACACCGAACGGTATATGGGCTTGAAGGATGACAATTTGGAAGGGTACAAACTCTCGGCCGTTTCGACCCACGCTGCAAACGTGAAGGACCGTCTGCTCATCGCACACTCGGCCATGGACGAGAATGTGCACATGCAGCATACCATGCAGCTGGTGCAGGCGCTCACCGACGCGGGTGTAGATGCCGACTTGCGAATCTATCCTCCCGGTGCACACGGCGTCGCCTATAACCAAGCCAGTTACATGCTGTTGATGCAGACCTATACCCGCTATATCGACGGGTTGCTCAAACCCGAGCTCAAAAAGTCGAGCGGTGTGATCGACTAAAACGATCGTAATGACAATTCGAGAGCGGACGGCTGCGTTAACCGGTTGTCCGCTCTTTTTTTATGACTAGTATGGAGAACGAATACCTATGAAAGCAATACTTTTTGCCCTTGTGTCAGTCTTGATCGCCGGTCTTTCCGTGCCTACCGTGGCGACATCCCAGACGGCACCGGGATCGGTTTATGTGACCGTCTATAACGACAACCTTGGCGTTGTGCGCGAAATACGCCAATTTGACATACCACGAGGCAATTCTGAGCTGCGCGTGACCGATGTGGCCTCGCTGATCAATCCGGCCACCGTCAAAATCAATTTCAATGGCTCGGTGCTTGAGCAGAACTACCAGTACGACTTGGTGAGTGCCGAGAAAATACTGCAGCGCTTCATCGACCGCGAGGTGCAGTTCATCGACGACAAAGGCTCCATCATACGAGGCACGCTGCTGTCGACCCAGGGTGGATCGGCCGTGATACGCAGCGCCACGGGCGGACTCATCATGCTTCCCGGCTTGAGCAAATATCAGATTACGGTCGACGAGCTTCCTGGCGGGCTGATTACGCGTCCGACGCTCCTGTGGAAGGTAGAAGCAGACCGTGCCGGCAGCCAAAATGTGGAGATGACCTATCAGACGGGCGGCATGAGTTGGCAGGCCGAGTATGTGGCCGTTCTCAAAGACAACGACACCAAACTAGACCTGAACGCCTGGGTGAACCTGACGAACAATTCGGGTGCCACCTTCCGCAATGCCAACCTGAAACTGGTGGCAGGAAGCGTGAACCGGGTGCGTCCGCCGTCGCGTAACTATGTGTCTGAAGAGGGGTTTGCCGTGATGGCTTCAAAGACAGTCGACAG
>CAYZWQ010000103.1:0-10418 GCA_964481355.1 uncultured Chitinophagales bacterium | reverse complement strand
TGCAAAATGGGGACAAGATGAATCGCGATTTGATGTTGCCGTTTGCGGCACGTCCTCAAACTTAAATGCCTGAGGAATGATGCGAATCTTGTTGTGAAACTCCTCGAAATAGTATTCTTTAGCCGTCTCAATCGGGATGGTTATGTAATCAAATCTGCGAAAAGCCCACTTTTCGATGTATTTGAAATAGAACGGCTTTTTGAACGTGTCGTTCTGAAGCAAATAATAGGGATCGCCACAGTCGGCCACCCACGTGCACCGTTGCCATCTAACCCGCGAGATAGCCCGCGCGACGCCCCAATGAATAGTGTAGGGCATCGCAACTGAGATCACAAGGTCATACTCTTGCGACACTCGTAATCGTCGCGCCACACGCCATGTGAGCTCGATGTCAGGGTATTCCATCAGGAGCGAACCCAAACGGCGGACCACCCGCTTGAACTTATCAACAATCTTGTTGCTGGAGGGCATTACGGGCCTCAGCTTCAGCTTACCAAGATCATCGATTGAAAATCCATGCTGACTGGCATAATCTAACTGTGCTTCTGAGGAATTGGGCATCATAACGGTCACATCGTGATGCCGTGCCAACTCCATCGCCAATTCCGACGACCGAAACGAACGCGGATTGGTAGCGGGGTAGAAGGTTCTGGTGATAATGAGGATTTTCACTTTAGGTATGGCATCATCGTACGTAATTGTACAAGAAACGAAAAAGTAGTCTGACACTCCTGAGTTGAATCATTATGTCCAAGATTTTCGGGATCGACAAGGCCAAACCAGTTTGCTTGCATAGCCTGACATAATAAATCGCATAGTTTGAGATACGCCTGACCCACAGTCTCCTCTCGGTACGAAGCGCCTGAAAATGTGACATGTAAAAATCCAACGTGAACTGGGCTACCGTCAGGGCACCCAAAGCATGGTTTTCATTTTTAGTGCTGGTCATGATCGACGATGTCCGAATTCTTCGTGTGTATAATATTTCATCGGTCACAAAAACCTCCTTGATGCAAGTGAAAAGGGGGTACAGAATCGCCTCGTCTTCATAGTAATACTTCGGAAACCTTATATGGTGATCTATCCATAAGGACCTCTTTGTGACAAAACTATGGACAGCGGCATTTAAAACGTTCCTCCTTTCCAACTCGACAAGTACAGATCCACTTTCTGCTACAATTCGTTCTGCCATTCCACTCCGGTGAATGGCATCTTTGTACGTTCCTTGATAGTCGGAATCAATCTCTGAGTGAGCCGAGAATAAAATGGCATCAGCAGACATTTGTTCGGATATGAAGACCCTTACTTTTTCAATGAAATCAACAGCGAGGATATCGTCAGAGTCGAAGAAGTACACGTAATCTGATGTAGCTAACTCCAACCCCACGTTCCGCGCCGGACCTGGCCCACTGTTAGAAATGTGGACGACATGGGTGTCAGCTCTTTGACTGAAGTTGTCCACAATCCGACTGCTCAAATCCGTGCTGCCATCATCCACCAGGATGACTTGATCTGCCAGTACACTTTGATTATAAATACTATCCAAACACTCGTTTAAGTACTTATCCGCATTGTAAATAGGAACAATAATTGTAATACTATTATTCATTTAGTATTTAGAGTGTTTTTGTGTCGTTGCACGACACGTGCTAGTCGGCCGCGACACTTTTAAGGATATGATGCGTTTCATCACCGAACAGAGGTCCGTTACAGACCTGGTTGTAATCGCTGTCGAGAAACTCGACATTGAATTCAAGAATGTGTGGAGTTCCATCACGATCAATCACGACATCCCAGGCAATCATGTCCATTTCATACAAGTAGTGGTGCATCTCAATGCATAATTCAACACATTCCTTGAATTGAGCAATGGTGAAAGAGTCGAAAGAATACCCGTGATCAGGATGGGAGTCATATGTATTGAGATGTTTGTCAAAGCCACTTTCCCGCAAGCGTCCATCGGAATGTATCCCGACACATAAATTTCCCTGAGCAACATTGTCGAGGCGGGAATCCTTTCTTCCGATTCTGACAAATGGACCAACGGTTCGGATGAACGGATCCTGACCTCTCATTCGCAAGGTAGTGAGCCTGATCGTGTTGACTGAAGAAACATTCAACCGTTGCATGTCTTGATGTTGCTTGAATGGCAGCTGTATTGAGTACGATGAACCCATCTTCAAGCTTTCTGCCATCTTGGCTTCGATCCACTGTCGCAGTTCTGATATGCGGATAAACCGCACCCCCATTCCGCCATACGAATCGGAGACCTTGACGACAACTTCATCCGTTTTGCCTTCGAGGTGCCGTAGCAGGCGTTCTTTTGTAATTGGGTGATAATCATCCCCCAGTAACATTCCTCTCACCACACGGCCATCTGTTGGCACAAATCTGCCAATCTTTAAAAAGTCATATTTGTTTTTATCTCTCCAACCCTTCATTCGATTTATCCATGTGTCCCCCTGATTAAACTTCCTGAGAAAAAGGTTACGATACAGATATCTGGGAACGTACATTGGGCTGAACTCGCCATTTGTGTGATAGAACACTTCATGGCCCAGAGTGTCAGGAAGTGGAATGCCATAATTGCCAAAAAAATCGATGACTTCTTTTTGCTGTTGCTTAGAAAGTCCATATCCTGGCCGACTATTTTGTTGCAGGAAATTCTTGTAAACTCGTGTTGATGACTGGTATTCCCTCCTTTGGTCGAGGTATCGAAGAATTCGTTTAACGTTTCGCTGCCAATTCATTCAATGGTTGAATTAAGTTTCGAATAGTCAATTGATCAGGATAGTTACAGGTGCTGCATGGTTGCCATCCTTTTGAAGGATTCAGACCTGTTGGCAACCTCGGAGTAGGAACCAAACTGATCAACGTTGCCATTGCTTAGCACCACCACTTTGTCAACCCCTTTAATTGTCGACAAACGGTGCGCAATGATGACGATAGTCAATTTCCCCTTGAGCTTCTCGATGTTTTCCTGGATCACATGTTCCGTTTCGGAATCGAGGGACGATGTGGCCTCGTCCATGAACAATATGTCCACATCCTTGTACAACTCTCTCGCAATGGCCACGCGCTGACGTTGCCCACCACTCAATGTGATACCGTTATTGCCTAGCCGGGTGAGCTCCTTCTTGCTCAATTGATCCACGAAAGACCGGAAATTTGCCATTTCCAATGCTTTCCACATCCGTTCGACCGACTCAGGACTACGCTCGTCCCAAAGTGTGACATTGTTGAACACATCATCGTCAAAAATGACCGGTTCTTGAGTGATGTAACCAATTTTCGACCTAAACGACGCCAAATTAATCTGACTGATGTCGACTCCGTCCACGGTCATCACTCCTGCCTGTGGACGAAGCAGGCCGGCCACCACATTCATCAGCGTGGTCTTGCCGGCACCACTTTCGCCAACGAAAGCAATGCTTTCATTTTTTCGGATCGTGAGAGACACATCTGACAAAACATTTCCCTGAGAATTGTAGGCATACGATACATGACGAAGCTCAATGACAGTGTCAAATCCAGCCTTAGATACAGAGCCATCATGCTCCACACCCTCACTGAGCATGTGGTTGAAACTCTTCAAGTTCGAAAGGGATGCCGAATTCGCCAAAAACTGGTTGTGCGACATTTGCAACTGAGTGACTGCGGTTAATGCCCTGTAAAAAAACAGGATGCTAAGTAGGATGAGAGCGAGACTTCCACCAAACCAATTCACTTGCACCAAAATTGCAACAACCAGGATCAAAATTAGCAACGGTTCGCGTCCTCCCTGCACCCAACTGCCAATCACACCGATTTTCTTGTTTGCGGCTTCGATCTCATAGATCTTCTCAATCAGCTTTTTTGAGTATGCGGCAATATGGCCTGTCGCCTTTAAATACTTGAAAAATGCAACCTGTTGTATCAACAGTCCCTGATAACCTTCGTTGCCAAGCGTTATACGATGAGATAACCTTTTGGTCATTTCATACATCCTATTGAAGATCATATTGGTTAAAGCAGCCCCAACCAGGACAAAGACAGCAAATTGGGCATTCATTAAAAATGCTAAAAACGTGTAGACCGCCACCATGAAGAGCTGCTGCAACATGCCCATGTAGGACCTGAATGCATTCATCACACGATACACTTCACCCCCCATCGTGCTTTGAATCTGGCCGGCATCGGCGGTGACGAAATGGTCAAATCGGTAGCGGGCCAAATCCCAAATGTTCTGCTCGCGGATGCGTATCACAAATCGTCGTTGATTCTCGGCCGATACGTATACCTCCACAAATTTTACGATGCCCTTTACCGTGAAAAAGCCCAGCATTAACATCAGAACGACCGTCAGATTCAAATCGAGCCCAATATCCGACATGTATTGGATCATGTCGTCAACATTACCCAAATCCAATCCAGAGTCACCGCCGCCTTCATCAGCCATCATCTTGAGAAGCGGCAAAAACATGGCCAATCCAAATCCGTCCAAAAAAGCCACACAGATACTCAGCACTAAAAACAAGGGTATGCGGTATCCCAAATAACCGAAAAAATAGGAGTAGTTTTGAAGAAATTCCCGGATGGATACCACGGTCGGAGGCTTAAAGTCTCATAGCATCTTTTTGAGCGAACAATATACGCCTTTCACCTGCCACATACTGTATGTGAGTCCCATTGACCCATGAGTCGCTCTACTCTTCACCCAAGGTTGCGTATGGCGTGCACAATTTCGATGCTAGTCCTGGCGTCCGACAACCGGAATCCTTCACCCTCAAGAATTTTTTGGTAGCTCCGTGTGTGCAGATCGGTGAACCCCTCACTGAATTCAATTTCTGCACCTTCAACCTTGATGCTTCTGTACGTGCGCTGCCCTTTTGCCTTTTGCTCATCAGGCAAGTGATCGGCGTTGATCGACAACATCCACTTCACGTTCGCTTTCGGCAAATGAAGCATACCTGAGGCCACATCCTTTTCCTGGGGGTCAACGGTTACTTCCCATTGCCCACTTTTATTGCCCGATGCACCGGACTCACCAAACACCAACGACTGCATGTCGAAAAAATGGACACCAATGTTGGTGGCAATACCACCACTTTTACTGACATCACCCTTCCAACTGTGATGATACCAACTTCCTCGCGACGTGATGTAGGTAAGCTCGACATCCATTGCTGGACCAGCGTACTGAGAAACCTTCTCCTTCAGAGCTATGATGGATGGATGCAGCCTCAACTGGAGAATCGTGTACACCCGCTTTGAGGTTTCCAGCTCGATTTCTTCCAACGCATCCAAATTCCAGGGATTCAAGACAATGGGCTTTTCACAAATGGCATGTGCACTGTTGCGCAATGCGAACCGGATATGCGCATCGTGAAGATAATTCGGTGAGCAGATGCTCACATAGTCGACAGGTTGTCCACTGCGGCGAAGCTTCTCAACATGACGGTCGAAACGTTCGAATTCCGTAAAAAAATCGGCGTCGGGAAAATAGGAATCGATGATCCCCACACTGTCGTTCGGATCATATGCGGCCACCAATATGTTGTCGGTGTCCTTTATCGCCTTCATATGTCTTGGTGCTATATACCCTGCAGCGCCGACGAGCGCAAATCGTGCCATATTGACCCCATTAGATAAAAAATGGTCCATCATTTCAACAAGATCACAAGATAGTTGAACGAAGATACCAATCGTATGTTTTTTTCAGACCCTCTTCAAACATCACCAAAGGCTTGTAATCGATCACTTCATTAGCCGTGCCTAGATCTGCCATCGAATGCGGTAGATCGCCGGGTCGGGGAAGTGCGAAGGTCGCGGATAACTGCCTTCCTGACAGGTGTCGTAGTTCTTCAACTACCTGCCCCAAGGAGATCTGCCTGCCGCAGGCAATGTTCATTGCAACATGCCTGTCTAACATTGGTATCGAACCTGCCAATTCGCAAGCGTATATTGCGTTGTCGACATGGGTAAAATCTCGCGAAATGGAGGCCTCACCGTATATCACAGGTGGCGTGCCTTCGGCAAATGCCTTACAGAATCGTGGGATAACGGCTGCATAGGCGCTGTCTGTACGTTGCCGAGCTCCAAAGATATTGAAGAATCTCAAACCGATACTGTGAAATCCGTAGAGTTCACTGAATACTCTTGCATACTGCTCGCCGACGTGCTTGGTGATCGCATACGGACTCATCAGCCGACCTTCTCGACCCTCCACTTTTGGCAGCTCTCCATCATCTCCGTACACGCTCGATGACGATGCATACACAAAACGGCATCTTCCGGGATGATCACGCGCAGCTACCAGCATGTTCAGAAATCCATCCGTGTTGACCTGATGCGTGCGTATTGGATTATCGACCGACCTTGGAACGGAGCCAAGGGCAGCCAAATGGATGATAATGTCACATCCTTGAACGGCATCCACGCACGTCTGCAAGTCACAAACGTCACCCTCAACCAACTCGAACCTCGGATCATCAACGTGATCATCCAAGTTGACCGGTGTCCCCGTGCTGAAATCATCCAACACGCGGACACGGGTATCGAAGTTCTGGAGGATATGCTCGACCAGGTTGCTTCCGATGAAACCGGCACCGCCCGTAACAAGAACCTTCTTGCCGTGTAACCTGCTCAGAACAGGATGCTTCGAACTCAGTTCCACGTTCTGACCAATACAGCGGTACTAATTGCTATGGATACCACCGGTGCGACCACGCGCACATAATCGGAAAACACCGGCTTTCGTCTCACTTGAAGGGCAATGACATCAAAATTTTGCACCTGATAACTACGCAGCGCATGATCTAAGGGTGTGTCGTAGTGAATATCGATCTTCTGTGGAGGACGACCATTGGTCGGACTCACCACGACGCTGATGCGGAGCTTCGACCAGTCGAGCTGCGTCTCGAGACTGGAGAATCCCCTCGGACCCCGAGCATACGACAGCATCTCCATGAGCTTGGTACCTCGTGGTACCAAGTAGGTGCCCGGTGTGGTGATGTCCCCCCACACCAATACGGTATCTGCCAACTGAGATGGCTCGGCAACCCGGATGATGGCCTCAGCCTGCTGAAAATTGCGGCTGTTACCGAACTGGGAGAAGTTTTGGGCGTGAGCGATCGTTGCCAGTAAAAGTAGTAAGAGTAAAGAGCTGCAAAACAATCGTGTTACACGAGATGATTTGTTCATTTGTAATGACCTGATGTGAATAGAAAATCGGTGGGTAAACTGTGGACAATGGGTGAAGTTAGATATTTTCGAATGATTTGGCATCATGAATATCCTCCATATTTCATTAACTACCAATTGGTAGGGATCTCGATTTTGTTGTTCACTGTTCAAGGCATCCTCATGATATGTCAACATCAAACTTCTTCATCCACACACAGAAGAGCATGATTCTCCAATAAACCGTATCAAATGGTACCTTACCGTCCTGCATTAGAGTCAAATATTCTATTGATTTTTCAGGATCAATAACACCTTTGGCATACTGGACATGATCTTCAAAAAATGCCATAAACTGCTCACGTAAGTCCTCAAGAAACCATCTACGCTCAGGTGTGATGAATCCCTTTTTATCTTTGCGCAGCCTGACCTTTTCGGGGAGCAAACCTATCATTGCTTCCACCAGAATTCGTTTTCTGATACCGGGTGCATCCAAATATCCTAAAGGTAGGCTGCTGGTAAACTCGACCAAACGATAGTCGAGAAAAGGAACCCGTGCCTCAACCGAATGGGCCATCGAGTTGCGATCTTCCCATCGTAAATATCGTTGCAATGGATCATGAAATATCTGATAGCTTGAAATAGCTGTGTGGTCAGTCCTTGTATATGAGTTGATGTCGTATGGATGCCGTTTGTCTGAAACAAGCAATTCATGATTGATCAGTTGATCCAGATGCCGTCGTCGTATGCTTCGTCTGCCTATCAACAACTTGACCCCACTGGGTAGTTTGGAGTAAAGTCTTGACTTGATGAGCGCTACGATGTCCCACGGGTTGTCGACTTCGCGCCACAACTTGAACAAGCGACCATTTTTAATAAGTTGCCACTGTCTTAGATTTTTCAACTCTGAATAGCACGACAGATACTCATCGGCTCCTTGCCCGTTGAGCAAAACCTTCACCCCGTGTTTCTTCGCCTCTCGAAACACATGAAATCCCAAGAAAGCTGATTGCGAGTCGTATGGCTCGTCCATGTTCCAAACCATCAAGTCGGTAATGGAGAACACATCAAACCCATTCGGGTAAACAAAGTGTGCATTTACATCAGTGGCTTCCACAACGATATCCATCCATGGCCTTTCGTCATACCTCTCATCCGTCGAGCATGACGAAAACGTGTTTTGGAGACTCGTGCTTCCATTTTCAGATAAAATCTTGTGCACTGTTGTCACAATTGACGATGAATCAATACCTCCTGACAATGCGCTGCCCACGGGGACGTCAGAGCGAAGGTGTAGCCGCACTGCGTCCACGAACCTCTTCTGGAACTCACATACAGCAGTGGCAAAATCACCATCAAATCGCGACTGGACAGGTTTGTACCACTTTTGCTGATGAATCTTCCCTGTCTTGGCTGCCTGTAACAGGTCATTGACGTTTCCGGTCATGAAGTGACCGGGCAACAATCGGTAGACCCCTTGAAATAACGTTTCGTCGGTGTGGTCTGTAAGGGAATAATAAAGATAATCGTGGGCACGAGCACCGTTTAAGATCGCCTTCCATCCTTCGACAGAGGTAAACTGTTTGATTTCACTCCCGAAATGAAAGGCGCCATTTTGATCAATCCAGTAGTAAAGGGGTTTAATTCCGTATCGATCTCTCGATAGAAACAAGTTCTGTTCAATGCTGTCGTATATGGCGAATGCCCACATCCCGTTGAACTTTTCGAGACAAGCAGTCCCCCATTGGGTGTAAGCGGCGATGATTACCTCTGTGTCTGTGGCCGTTGTGAAATCGTGGCCCAATGATCTCAACTCTTCCCTGATCTCAAGGTAATTATATATTTCACCGTTATATGTGATCCAATACCTTCGTGTTGCATCACACATCGGCTGGTGACCCTTGGATGTGAGGTCTAATATAGATAGCCTTCTGTGTCCGAATAATAACCGACCTTGAACATCGTGCGCATCTGAGATACGAAGTTGGGGAGAGTATGGTTCGTGAGAATTCCACACGTCGTCAGGGGTATCAGTGCCTCCAAAAGTGGAACATTCGCTAGGCCCGAAAAGAACATATCCCTCATCATCCGGTCCCCGATGCCTTATCGCGTGATTCATCTTGGCGATAGTATCTGTCTTGATACTTGTGGGAGATAATACTCCGGATATGCCACACATACTTTGGGTTGGCTACGTTCACATTCGTCTGTGCTCCGTTTATAACGGTTTGCCAACTTTATCAATCAAGAGAGTGTGCAAACAGCTGCACAAACACTAAGAGATCTCAAAGTAGGCTTCGGAATATAGCACCTACAAAACCGCGATCATAGTTCACTCGCAACCAACCTCGCCGGAATCTGCACCACGAAATCAAGTTGTAGGCTCTCGAGGCGCAAACTCACGGTCTGCTTGTCGACACGCACCACGACGCCCCTCAGACCCCTGAAATCGCCGTTGGTGATCTGTACGAGATCACCTTCGCTGAAACTCCCGGAGAAGTCCTCGTCGGCTCCATTGAGCAGATACTGCATGGCCTCGATTTCCTCTTCGCGCACCACGGCAGGCTTCCTGTTCCAAAAGACAGTGTTGATGATGGAGGGATCCTGAACCACCTCCGTGCGTTGCCTCTCGTCGACGCGTGCAAAAATATACCCTGGCAACACCGGCTTGTAGACCTTCTTCCAGCGGTCGCTCCAACGCACCCGAGTCTTCACCATCGGGCAGAATACTTCGAAACCCATCTGTGTAAGACGGTCGTAAACCTTCTTCTCATGCTTGGGTCGAGTGTAAAATGCTCTCCAGATCGTATCCATGGCGGAATCTCCTCGGTATGAATATAGATAAGCCTAACGTAGCTCAACAACCTTGATGTGCTCATTTTCTGCAGGATGATACCCACCCCCACAAAAAAAGTCGTCCGCACAAATACGGACGTTTCAGCCACCAATGACGAGCCTGATAGGTTTTCGCATTGCCCGTAGCCAATGATAGCGAATAAATGCGTGGTTGTAAACTGTTAAGTGAAATTATGGTCACCCTCCGAGTAGGCCGACCCACATCGCCCATTGGTGGACTACATGGCATTTGACTATACTTTTTTTATTGTCCCATCGGCACATCGTAAATACCTACAACAAAAAAAGGCCCTCTGGGATGCCAGAGGGCCTTGTCGTGTGCCGAAGGCGGGACTCGAACCCGCATGAGGTTGCCCTCACACGCCCCTGAAACGTGCGCGTCTACCAATTCCACCACTTCG
>CAYZWQ010000102.1:0-10475 GCA_964481355.1 uncultured Chitinophagales bacterium | reverse complement strand
ATACCGTGAGCCGGTGAACGTGAAATTCGAGAAGAGCCTGTTGCTGAAGATGTGCGACCAGTTCAAGCTGGCGGTGCGGTTGCCGTAGAGGAGGTCGAATTGGGCATCGGTGGCAAACGGAAACTTCACGTTGTCCTGTCCGCCATAGAAGGCAAGGCTGAACCGGTCGTTCTCGCCTGCATCGAAGTTCACCTTGCCGTTGATGTCGTAGAAATAGAACAGGCTTGGAATGTTGTCGTTGTTTTGCCTCAGTGCCGCCAACAGCGGCTCGATGGTCGACCGTCGCGCCGCGAACATATATGAACCCTTGCTGTAAGGCCCTTCGATGGCTACCCTCGAAGCAAGCAGACCCAATGTGGCCGTGCCCTCGAACTCGTTGCGGTTGCCGTCTTTGTTGTAAACGTCGAGAACTGAGCCGAGGCGCCCTCCGTAGGTCGCCGGATATCCGCCCTTGAAAAGTCGGATGTCCTTAATAGCATCGGGGTTGAACGTCGAGAAAAACCCGAAAAAGTGGGTGGGATTGTAAACCGTGGTCCGGTCGAGCAGGATGAGCGTCTGGTCCGGTCCGCCACCACGGATGTACAGGCCGCTTGAGAAATCGGAGGCTGCCTTCACCCCCGGCATCAGCTGTATCGAACGGAACACGTCGGCTTCGAGCACGGCGGGCAATTCCTTGATCAGGTTGACCTGTATTTGTGTGACGCCCACATTGCGCGACTCTTCCTTGTACACCTCATCTTCGACCACGACCTCCCCGAGCAGGAGTTCGTCCGGCTCCAGGTTAATGTCGAGTCGAAGGTTTTGGCCAGGTGAGAGGGTCACCTCTTTGCGATAGGTCTTGAAACCCAGGTAGGTCACTCTGATGGTCCATGTTCCCGGATCGATATTCGTGAGCGAATAGTAGCCAGCCGTGTTCGTGGCGACTCCCTTGTTGGTTCCGTCGAGAATCACGTTCACAAGCAGCAGGGTCTCACCATTTGCCGCGTCGCGGACATACCCGTTGATCGATGCCTTTTCCTGTGCGAAGACGATGTCGGTCAACAGCAGCAATGTGAGTGTGATCAGGATGACGCGGCGTAAGGAGTGCCATCCCACCGTCGTGAGGAGACCTTGCATAATAGTTGTCTTGCGTGTAGATGATGTTTGGACTGCGCCCAGGTTGTACGTTTCCTCGTGAAAGGTGGTTGCACGATTTCTCACAACCTTTGGGCACTATTTGCGTATGGATTAAGTACGGAACTACGGCATATTATATCGTCGTTTTTTGTATACTACATTCACGTGGCAGTATTCACTCTGCCTTAAACAACGGCCCACCATGAAACGTTTACTATTCGCATTCATAGGCTTACTTATTCCTGCCGCTCTCGCAGCCCAGGAGACGAGGGATGTCTACATCATCTACATCGATGGACCGATCGACAATGGCCTGGCCACCTATGTCGACAGGGGGGTCAAGGCAGCCATTGATGGCAATGCGCGTGGCATCCTGTTCCATGTAGACACCTTTGGTGGGCTCGTGGATGCCGCCGACCGTATTAGGAAGACCATCTTGGACGTCACGATTCCGACGGTGGCCTACATCGACAAGAATGCCGCATCGGCCGGGGCGTTGATCTCGCTTGCATGCGATTCGATCTACATGGCACCTGGGGCCTCCATTGGAGCGGCCACCGTTGTTGACGGGGCCGACGGTTCGAAGGCATCCGAGAAGATGCAGAGCTACATGCGTGGACTGATGCGGGCAACAGCCGAGGCGAATGGGCGCGATCCGGCCGTTGCCGAAGCCATGGTGGACGAATCGATTGCCATTGAGGGTGTCGTCGCAGAAGGCAAGCTTCTGACGCTGAGCACTCAGGAAGCTATCCGTCTTGGTGTTGCCAATGCGGAGATGGGGTCCATCACGCAGGTCCGGGAATACATTGGATGGGCCGACGCCGCCAAAATCGACATCAATCAAGAATGGACGGAATCGTTGCTTCGTTTTTTGGCCAACCCGATTATGAGCAGCCTGCTGATGATGATGATGCTTGGCGGGTTGTACTTTGAGATGCAGACCCCGGGCTTCGGCTTTGCGGGCTCCATCAGCGCCGTTGGCGCCGTGCTTTTTTTCTCTCCCCTCTATATCATGGGCCTGGCCGAGAGTTGGGAGATCGTGATCTTCGTGCTGGGGGTCATTCTCATCCTTGTAGAAATATTCGTCATTCCCGGTTTTGGGCTGGTGGGTGCGGCCGGGATTACGGCCATCATCTTCAGTCTTGGTGCGGCACTCATCGGCAACGTAGGGTTGAACTTCCCTGAGCTGCACCTGATCAGCAAGGCGATCTGGACCTTGGCCATCACGCTGATCCTCACCATTTTGCTCATCAGCTCGCTCGCCCGATACTTGCCCGAGAACAGGATGTTCAACAAGCTGGTGTTGTCGGCCGCAACCGACACCGCTTCGGGTTACATGTCCTACACGGCTCATGACGAACTTGTAGGATTGAGCGGCACCACGCTCAATGCGCTGCGGCCATCTGGCACGGTTCTCATCGACGGCAAACGGGTGGATGTGGTAAGCGACGGCGACTTCATCGAGAAGGGTGAACAAGTGAAGGTCGTACAAGTGCTCGGAAGCAAAGTGATTGTAAGTAAGCATAGTTAACCTGTTGTCACACAACGTAAAAAACATCTGAATTATGGAAGCAATTCTCGGCTCTGGACTCATTTTTGTCATCATCCTCGCGGTTCTGCTGTTTTTCTATTTTGTGCCGGTTGGTCTGTGGATCACGGCATTTTTCAGTGGCGTGCGCGTATCCATTTTCCGTGACCTCATTGGAATGCGGCTGCGTAAAGTGGCCCCGGGACCGATCGTACGATCGCAGATCACTGCCACAAAGGCTGGCGTCCCATTAGACATGTCGAAGCTGGAGGCTCACTACCTTGCAGGCGGCAACGTGCACAAAGTGGTGCGGGCGCTGATTTCGGCCGACAAGGCGAATTTGGGCCTGACCTTCGAGAAGGCCGCCGCCATCGACTTGGCAGGCCGCGACGTGTTTGAGGCGGTGCAGATATCGGTCAACCCAAAAGTGATCATCACACCGCTCATTACTGCCATGGCCAAGGACGGCATCCAAGTTCGTGCCATGGCTAAGGTGACCGTTCGAGCCAATCTCGACCGTCTTGTCGGTGGTGCCACCGAAGAGACCATCCTCGCTCGTGTTGGAGAGGGCATTGTGACCACCATCGGTTCGAGCGACACCCACAAGCGGGTGCTTGAGAATCCTGACTCTATTTCGAAGGTGGTGTTGGAAAAAGGTCTCGACAGTGGTACGGCATTTGAGATCCTTTCGATCGATATCGCAGATGTTGACGTCGGCGACAACGTAGGAGCCAAACTCCAGATCGACCAGGCCGAAGCCGACCTCAAGGTGGCCCGCGCCAAGGCCGAAGAGCGCCGTGCCATGGCCGTCGCCCTCGAGCAGGAGAACAAGGCTCGCATCGAGGAAATGCGCGCACGCGTGGTCGAGGCCGAGGCACAGGTTCCGGAGGCCATCGCATCTGCCTTCCGGGAAGGAAAGCTCGGGGTCATGGACTACTACAACATGAACAACGTCATTTCCGACACCGAAATGCGCAAGAGCATCGCCGGTGAAGGGCCAAGCAAGGCGGCAGAGTAGTTACCAGTAACTACTAACTACTCGGCTAACTCTCAACTACCTTAAGTTCGAGTCCTTTCTGTACGAGTCTCTCCAAGAATTCGGTCTTGGGTACAATGGTCTCGGGGGTGAAGACGCCGCCTTTGCCTGGCAGTTTACCTTCGGTGATGAATTCTGCCATCGCCACTACAGGCACGGCCGTCGCGGCCATGATGGCCGACAGGCCCGGCTCGTCCGATTCATGAAACAGCTCGTAATCGCGCAGGACGGACTGGCCGTTTCTCTTTCCTGACACCAACACCTTGCCGACCACAAAGTCTTTGCCGCCAGAGGGCAGTTTTCTGGCGATCTGTCTGATGAGCAGATCGCGGTAGGTGAGGCTGGCGCGGATGTCGATAATTTGCTTCGAGTCGAATCCCAGCTGAAACAGGGACTTGAAGATGTCGCAATGCCCTTTGTAGCGAACGGTCTTGTAATCGAGATATCCGACCTTGCCCTCCAACTCGCGAGCCAGCGTGGTGATGCGGCTGCTCACGTAGAAGGATTCGAATTCTCCCAGGTCCGGACGAGTGCGGAACGACAGCGTTTCGTAGCCGTCGAGTGCATTTACGTAGGTTGCGACGCCGTCTTGGATGATTAGGGGCTGCTCGATGTACTCCTCTACGAGGCCCACGGGCGAGAATCCGAGCTGGTAATTGAGTGGCGGCACGGGATGTACGGGCAGGCCGGCGGCGCGGATTCGGATGGAATCGACCGATTCAAAATCCTCGAAGCCGTGCATGGCCATGATGTTGATCATGCCCGGTGCAAAGCCGCAGTTGGGGATGATCCACTTCTCGGCCAAAAGGGCGTCCTGATGCAAGGCTTTCTGCGACTCGAACATGCCGTCGCGCCCACCCAGATCGATATAGTTGATCTCCATCTTGAGTGCAAGCTGGGTGAGTCTCAGATTGTGTTTGTAGGGCAGGGCAGACACCAGGCAGTCGTAGCCCTTGAGCAATCCGATGATCGACGATTCGCGCTCGATGCTGATTTTGAACGTCTTCAACAGCGGGCTGTTGATGTTATCCTCGAGTTCCTCAAGGGCCGTCCCGTTGCTGTCGAGAACGACGACCGACTCTGTCTTGCTATTGGAACAGAACAGCTTGGTGAGAGCGGCGCCGACCATGCCGGCTCCCAGGATGGCAATTTTCATCTGAAAGAAATTTATCTGTAGTGATGTCCGCAAATATAATGAAATATGAAGGCAAATGGTGCCGAGGGATTAAGTTCACCAACCGGCAGCACAACAAATGGCTTGGGTTTTGCGTATATTGTAAAGTCGCTGCTGTGCACGGTTTCGTGCGTTGCCAGCCCCATTGGGGATGTACTGGTTTCGACGGGATACGCGTAGTTGCAGGTTGCATGTCGAGTTGCTCCGAGGGCTCTCGTAAAAAAGCTGTTGGATTAAATGTAGTTGTAGAAAACACAACCTACTCGCTGGCCGCCTAACAGCCGCCAGCTGCCCCTCACGGGTTTGTTTGTCGGTCCGTGACTTGGGTATTACCCTCAGACAAACTGGCGTTGACGGCTGACAGGCCCCGATGCGCGAGATTTCAGTCTGTCTGGCTTTGGGTTGCCTGCCGGTCGGCGCTACCCACGGCGAGATTCAATGGCCGGACAAACATGTAGTAGCCTGACGGCTTGCTGTCTCGGACCGGGGTTCGACTCCCCGCATCTCCACAAGACCGCGTGTCATTGCGACCGCGGTCTTTTTTTTTGACCGCGGATCAAGTGGATCTGTCCGATCATTGGATAGGATCAGATCCCCGATCCCTGATCCCCGATCTATTTACCCATTGTGCCTATTGTGTTCTTGTGTGACTATGGATCTGCCGTTAATTTGGGGGCAGATGTATGAAACGTGATATCGATATGCCTATGAAAACACATCAGCGACAGTTTGCCCAAAACATGCTTCTGTTCGTGCTCCTTCTCGTCATGGCTCAAACGTCGCATGCCCAATTGGTTTGGACCGACATCTCGTCGGAGCATAACATGCCCGACGGGATCAAGCTTTTCTCGGGGCAGCAAACCAACCCTGGTCTGATCGCGTTTTACGCCGAGGTCGATCTCGCCCGCAAGGAGTTTGTCGTGCATCCTTATTTCAGTCAGCCGATGCGCTCCACGTCCGCCATCGCGGCGCAGAAAGGGGCCGTCGTGGCTGTAAACGGGGGCTTTTTCTCGGCAGATGCGTCCGTCTCCACCGTACTTGAGCCCAATAGTCTGAAGGCACGAAACATCGCAGCGCTCACCCGAAACGGCCAGGCCTTTCCGGTAACCCGTTCATTCCTTGCCATCAACAAGGACCAGTCACTTTCGGTCGACTGGATCTATCACTACACGAACGAAATCGACGACATCGTCAAATTTGCCAATCCGACCCCCAACACCACCACGACCCCGGCTCCTATTCCGGTGAGGGCCAACGGCACAGCCTATGAGAATCTGTTGATGGGTCTGGGCGGCGGACCAACTCTCGTCAAAAATGGGGCCGTCCGCATCACCCACGACGAGGAGGTGTTCTTCGGTTCGGGCATCGACTGGACCAACCAGCGTCCGCGCACTGCGGTGGGATACACACAGGATGGCAAGCTCATAATGCTTGTGGCCGAAGGGGGCAGGCTGCAGTCGTCTGGCGCCACGCTGCAGCAGCTGGCCCAGATCATGCTATCGCTCGGTGCCGTCGAGGCGATGAACCTTGACGGCGGTGGATCAACCACCATGGCGGTAAACGGGGCGCTGTTCAACCGTCCGAACGGAGGAACCTCACAGCGGTCGGTTCCCTCGATATTGGCCGTTGTGCCTGCAGACTCGTTGAAGCTGCCCGATTTGGAGCAGCAGGGTTACATCCTCGACACCGAAATGGAGGAGGTCGTCTTCTCCAACAACGGCGACGGATGGGGTACGACAGCGAATGCCGGCTTCTATGGCAGCTCGGCGGCACGGATATCGCTGATTGGGGATGGGTCCAATTATGTGGACTACCGTCCCAAGCTCGACGCTGCCGAATACGAAGTGTACGGATGGTGGGTGTCGTCGTTCAACCGCGCGCCCAACACGCCCTACACCGTGACTCACGCCGGTGGACAGACCACGGTGCGCGTGAACCAGCAGCAGAACAACGCCAGCTGGGTGTCGTTGGGCAAGTTTACGTTTACCGGCACCGACTCCGACAACGTGCGCATATCGAACGATGCGGCCGCATCGTCGGCGGGAAGCCAGACCTACGTCGTGGCTGATGCCGTGCGCTTCGTGAAGCGTGGCAATGCAACGAGCATCGAAACGGATGCATCCTTGCCGCAGGCGGTGCATCTGTCTCAGAATTATCCCAATCCGTTCAATCCATTCACCATGATTGAATTCACTTTGGCCGTGTCGCAGCATGTCAGGCTGCAGGTATATGATGCCATCGGCCGAAGGGTGGGCGACGTCGTTTCGGGTGTGATGCCTGCCGGCAGCCACCGTGTTGCCTTCGATGCATCGGCGCTCTCGAGCGGTCGGTACATGTACCGACTCAGCACGCCGACGGGCGTGCAGTCTCGTGTGATGACGGTTGTGAAGTGATATGCAACCTGCGTGAGCCCCGGAATTTATCCCGAAGCAGTCGGGGCCAACACTGTGACGGGGTGACTTTTATGAATAATTTGATCTCCGATCCCCGATCACTGATCCCCGATCCCTAAATCCATGCTCCTCGTCGACCTCCATCTCAACACGCCGCGGCAGGGACCCGGCAGCGAGGCCCACACACGGCTGGCGATGCATCTTGCCGGACTCGACTGCAGGTGTACTGGGATGAGGGTTATCCCGACATAAGGATGGCATCAGGTAAGATGCTGGCACTTGAAGAGGCCGGATATCAGGTGACGGCGTTCTTTACGCTGCCGGCGGTGTGCTGGTCACGCGAGTATTATGCGCCACTGAAGGAGCGGATTCCGGCATTCCTCGACCGACACAACCACAGCGCCGAGGCCCAGGCGGTTGTCGACGAGACCCTGACGGAGATACAGTTGTTTGAGAGATACAGTGATTGGTATAGCTACGGGGTATTTGTGGCGAAGCGCTGATCTGAGCGAGGATATGATTGTGGACATGACCGCAGATATGACCGCAGATCAACTAGATCTGTTGGATCATTAGACAAGGGAAGAAGGGTGTTCTGACAATGTCCAGCGTCCAACGTCCAACGTCCAATGTCCAATGTCCAATGCCCAATGCTCACTGCTCACTCGCTCGTTGCCTGATGAGCCCTATCCTCTCTACTGGTATCACCTTGAAGCCCATCTCGAAGGCCTTTGAGTCGCTGCGCAGGCGGAAGTCGAGCTTTTCGAGGTCCATGAAGCCCGGGTTGCCTTGCATGATGACATTCCCCTCCAGCTCGCGGGCGATGAGGGTGTCGCCGTTGGCGTAGACTTCCTGCGGTGCGCCGACAGCACGCTCCCAGGTGGCGATGACCGGATCAGCTATCAGGTTGTCGCGGTATTCGACCATCTTGAAGTCGACGCCCTCGATCAGGTTGGTCCAGATGCCGCCGTACGACACATTGCGGAGCACTTTGTTGCCTTTGGGAAGGTCGGGCTCATCGTCGTAGTACGTCAGAAGCTCGGGGTACCGCTCGCTGTAGGGAGGCTGCGTGTAGTTCATGGCCTCCATGCGGTCGAAGAGGGTGTTGACATACAAGGGATTCTCCTTGTCGAAATAATATATCGCCCAACTGCGGCCCCTCACGTCGAAGTGCACGGACGGCTCGCACTCGATGAACACGTTGTTCTCGATGATGTTGTCGCGTCCGCTGCCCACGAACACCGACCGTCCCGACTTGTAAAAAATGTTGCCGTAGATGATGGTGCCGCTGGCCCAGTCATCCAGATAGACGGCCATGACACCGTGCAGCCCTGGACCCTCCAAATTGTGGAAGTAATTGTGGCGGATTACGTTGCCCCGCTGGGTCCAGTCGCGGCCGATATAAAACGCCCCGACGTCGCCAGTCTGCTGTGCTAGCCGGTGCAGCTCGTTGTACTCGATGATATTCTCGTTTCCATTTAATAGGATGCCCGTGTGCGGTGCATCATGTATGAGATTGTTGGCGATTCGGTTGCCCACGCCGTTGATGTTGACGCCACCCAAGTAGGTGCGCACCCATCCCGAGTAGTGGTGGATGTGGTTGTCGGAGATCTGGTGGTTGCCGGGGGTGAGGGTCTTGCGGTCGCCGCCGGACACCTCCATGCCAGCCCCGCCGATGTGGTGGATGTCGCATCCGTTCACGGTATGGTCAAATCCGCCGCGGATGGTGATTCCGGTGCCGCCGATGTTGCGGATGGTGCATCCGTCGATGTCGGCAAAGCGTCCGCCGTTGATTTCGATGGCGTTGCCGCGGGCATGTTCAAACGTGAATCCTTGCACCTTGACGTTCAACGTGCTTTCCATCACGATCATGGGTGCATCGAGCAGCGAAACCGTCACATTTGCTTCCTCGATGGACGAAGGCGGCCAGAAGTAGAGCAATCCATCCTCGCGGTCGAGGTACCACTCGCCAGGTTGGTCGAGCTCCTCCAGGATGTTCATGGCGTAGAATCGCTGGAATTTGGTGTACCCATACCGCGACATGCCGTCGGCCGGCCAGATCTCCTTTTTGACGGGATCGATACGGTCGATCTTGACGAATTCGTCGAACCAGTCCCATGACCAGTAGCCGTGAAGGATGACTTGATTGGTCTTGGTCCAGCGCGACGGTGCATCTTCATCGTAGGCGAAGCGACCGTGATGGCGTCCCACGATCACACCATTTCGCACGTGGGGCGGATCGCCGGCATAGACGAGCGTCCCGTTCTGGGGCACATCGGCGATTTGCACGAATCCCTCGTTGGGCCAGCGGCTGAGCTGCATGCGCTCGTCGTTGAAGAAGAGCTCGAGTCCGGGACCGCCTCGCGATGTGATCTCACCGAAGTCGGAGATGCCCTCTGCCCGCAGGTCGGTCACCTGCACGTTCGCGGCTGCGTCGGGGTGGAGGCGTGCCTGCGCGTCAGGATCGGTGACGGGGACGAAGGCAGAGATCCGTGCTCCGCCGCTGAGGCGCACTTCCTCGTTGAGATAGGGTGCCCACACGATTGGCGCAGTTTCGGTGCCGGAGTCGAGGCTGTCGAGGCGGAAGGAGGTGCTGCGCGGATAGACACCACCGCGGACGAGAACGTTGAGGCCTCTTTCGGGGATGCCGTTTGAGCTCTTGAAGGTCCTCACGGCCTCCTGCGCGCGCTCGAGGGTTGCGAAGGGTCCGTCGGTGCCTGCGGAGTTGGGTTCGGCCAGCGTGCCGGACCAGGCGTCGTTGCCGACAGTCGAGACGTAGAAGTTGGTATCGGAGCGAGAGCAAGATGCGAGAATCGAGAGCAATAACAAGAACAAGAACAAGAGCAAGGGCAAGGGCAGGGGCAAAGGCAGGGGCAAGCGGAAGTGTGACATGAACTTGAACGAAACCTCCAGTGTGTGATGGGCAATTTCCGATTATAGTGAAAAGTTATCGTAATCAGAAGATCCTTTGTTGACAACAAGTTCGACTTGAATCTTTGACTTCGCATCTATATAAAACAAGGTTATTCGGCTGACTCCTCGGGCTTATCTCAGAATACGAGGTCCTTCGCCGACACCTCGAAGACTCGGTGTGTCAGCTCAGGATGACAGTTGCTGTATAAAAAAGTTAGATAGAAAAGGTTGTTCGGCTGACTCCTCGGGGCTGCGACAGAATGCAAGGTTGTTCGGCTGACTCCTCGCCTTCGGCTCGGAGATGGGCTCACAATG
>CAYZWQ010000101.1:0-10539 GCA_964481355.1 uncultured Chitinophagales bacterium | reverse complement strand
AAATACAAGGTTGTTCGACTGACTCCTCGCCTTCGGCTCGGAGATAAGCTCACAATGACAACGCCGACTTATGGGGAGGGTAAAAGGTGGAGGGGCGGCGAAGCCGCCCCTCCACCTTTTACTTTAATAAATGACGAGTGTCATCGCGAGCTCATCATCGAGGCCGAAGGCCGAGATGTCAGCCGAGCGACCTTGTCTTCACATAAAACAAGGTCGGTCATGTCATTGTGAACTGACGTTGTCATCCTGAGTTGACACATTGAGGGCGAAGCCCGAAATGTCGACGAAGGACCTTGTGTTGATACCAAGCCCGAAATGTCGATGAAGGATCTTCTATTACCCCATCGCCCCCTTCACGATCGCCACGGCCTCTTCCTGGATGCGCCGAAGGTGTTCGGTGCCCCTGAAGCTCTCGGCGTAGATCTTGTAGATGTCTTCGGTGCCCGACGGACGAGCCGCAAACCAGCCGTTCTCCGTCACAACTTTGAGTCCGCCGATGGCCGCACCATTACCCGGAGCGTGCGTCAGCTTCTGCTGGATGGGCTCGCCGGCCATCTCGGAGGCCCGCACCATGTCAGGCGACAGATTTGACAGCACCTTCTTCTCTGCCGGACTAGCCGGCGCGTCGATGCGCTCGTATACGGGGCTTCCAAATTGTGCCTCCAACTCGCGGTAATGCTGCGATGGATTCTTCCCCGTCTTGGCGGTAATTTCAGCGGCGAGCAGATCCATGATGATACCATCTTTATCGGTCGACCAAGCCGTGCCGTCCATTCGCAGGAACGACGCCCCCGCACTCTCCTCCCCACCGAAGCCGAACGATCCGTCGATGAGTCCGTCGACGAACCACTTGAATCCGACGGGGACCTCCGCCAACCTGCGCCCGATCGAAGAGGCAACACGGTCGATCATACTGCTCGAGACCAGCGTCTTGCCGATGGCGGCATCGGCCGACCAACCCGGACGATGCTGGAACAGGTAATTGATAGCAACCGCCAGATAGTGGTTGGGATTCATCAGTCCGTCGGGGGTCACGATGCCGTGACGGTCGAAATCCGTGTCGTTGCCGAAGGCGATGTCGTACTGGTCCTTCAGTGCTATCAGGCTAGCCATAGCATAGGGCGACGAGCAGTCCATGCGGATCTTGCCGTCCTTGTCGACCGTCATGAACCTAAAGGTCGGGTCGACCTCGGTGTTCACGATCTCGAGGTTGATGCCGTAGGTGTCGGCGATGGGCTGCCAGTATCCGATGCCGGCGCCACCCATCGGATCGGCACCCATTCGAAGCCCGGATGCACGGATGGCATCCATGTCGACGACCTCACGGAGGGTGTCGACGTAAGGCTTCACAAAGTCAAACGCTTTAGTAGTGTCAAGCTTGAGCGCTTTGTCGTAAGAAATTCGTTTCACGCCCTGAAGGCCTGACTCGAGGTAACGATTAGCCGCCTGCTCGATCTCCTTAGTGGCGGAGGTGTTTGCGGGTCCGCCGTCGGTGCCGTTGTATTTGAATCCGCCGTCCGACGGCGGATTGTGCGACGGTGTGATCACGATGCCGTCGGCCTGGGTGGAGTGGCCGGAGCGATTCCAGCTCAGTATGGCGTGCGACACCGCCGGGGTGGGCGTGTAACCCGGACCAGCCTCGTAGCGCACCTCCACCCCGTTGGCGGCCAGCACTTCAATCGCCGATATCAATGCCGGCTCGGAGAGAGCATGGGTGTCCATTCCGATGAAAAGCGGCCCAATTATCCCGCGTGCTTTCCTGTAGTCGGCCGTAGCCTGGCTGATGGCGAGGATGTGGTCTTCGTTGAAGGTTCCGTGGGACGAGCTGCCTCGGTGACCCGAAGTGCCGAAGGCCACCCTCTCGAGGGGGTTGGATACATCGGGGCGGCGGGTGTAATAGGCAGTAACAAGCCGCGGGATGTTCTCCAGAATGGAAGATGGGGCAGGTTTGCCGGTGAGAGGACTCTGAGCCACAGTGGAATGCGATTGATTTCGGTTAACATGATAGGATAACAATGATTATCAGTCATTAGCAATGAATATCAGTAACTAACAATGACTATCAATGCCACAATAGTCGGGAGTACGAACCTTTTGTGGCGTTTTGGTGCAACCTAATTTATTAAAACAGAGGAATTGATAGTCATTGATTATCATTGCTAATGACCGCTAATGACTGATAATGATTGAATTCGAGATGCTATTTTATTAATTTATTTACGATATCGTATTCATCAAAATTCATCACCATGAGAAGGATTATTACCTCTAGTTTGTTGATATTCGCCGTCATTTTCGGCCTCTCAAACAGTGCATTTTCGCAGCCTACCGTGCTGATCACCTATCACAGCGAAACGGGAAACACGAAGAAGATGGCCGACTACGTGGAGCGTGGCGCGCGGTCGGTCGAGGGTGTTCGAGTGGTGGTCAAGACCGTGCAGGAGACCACGGAGGAAGATCTGCTGAACGCGACCGCAATCATCGTTGGCAGCCCGGTTTATAACGCCAATGTGGCGCCCGAAGTGATGGATTTCATGCGCGACTGGCCCTTTGAGGGCTCACCGCTGAAGGACAAGCTGGGGGCGGTGTTCGTGACCTCCGGCGGCATGTCGGCCGGCGAAGAGCTCACCATGGTGAACCTGCTGCACAGCATGATGGTCTTCGGGATGATCACCGTCGGCGGCGACACGTGGGCCTCCGCCTTCGGCGCATCGGCCATCACCGCCGAGCCGCCATTTGTGGCCGGCTTGACCAACGAGGTCTTCCTCAACAAAGCGGAAGGACTCGGCCGCCGGGTTGCGACACTGAGCAAGAAGCTGCAGTGAATCATTAGCAGTAAGTAGCAATGATGATCAGTTACTATCAGGAGCCTTTGAAAAAACCACTGTAATTGTATTGCGGTACATGAAGAAGGTTCCTATGCGTTTTCTTGCTCCGCTTAAATGATACCCTACATTAAACAATGATTATGGGGCTAGTATTTCAAAGGCCCATAACTGTGACGATCAATCTTAGCACATAAAAAAAGCGGCCATCCACGGAGATCAGAGATCAGAGATCCATTCCGTAAATGGCCGCTTGTTGGTAAAGCAAACTAGCAGTGACTAATCACTAGTCACTAATCACTTCTTATCGTCCACCACTTCGAAGTCGGCGTCGACGGCGTCGTCGCCTTTCGAAGATCCGGACGATGAGCCTGCGTCACCGGCCGATCCGCTTGCGTCGGATGCCTGTGATGCGCTGGCGTTCTCGTACATGCGGGTAGATGCCTCAGCCCAGGCTTTATTCAAGGCTTCCATGGCGGCGTCGAGTTCATCCACGCTCTCGGTCTTATGCAGCTCCTCGAGCTTGGCCAAGGCGTCGCCGATGGCGGTCTTGTCGCCCTCGGTGAGCTTGTCCTTATACTCGTCGAGCTGCTTCTTGGTCGAGAAGATGAGTCCGTCGGCCTGGTTGAGCTTGTCGATGCGCTCGCGAAGTTTCTTGTCTTCGTCGGCGTGCTCCTGGGCGGCCTTGCGCATCTTTTCGATTTCGGCGTCGGACAAGCCGGAGCTGGCCTCGATGCGGATCTTCTGCTCCTTGCCGGTGCCCTTGTCCTTGGCACGCACGCTCAGCACGCCGTTGGCGTCAATGTCGAAAGTGACCTCGATCTGTGGGATGCCACGCGGTGCCGGTGGAATACCGTCGAGGTGGAAGCGTCCCAGGGTGCGGTTGTCGACGGCGCGGGCACGCTCGCCCTGGATGACGTGGATCTCCACGCTGGGCTGGCTGTCGGCGGCGGTCGAGAAGGTTTCGCTCTTGCTGGTCGGGATGGTCGTGTTGGCGTCGATGAGCTTGGTCATCACGCCGCCCAAGGTTTCGATGCCCAGCGACAGCGGGGTCACGTCGAGGAGGATCACATCCTTGACCTCACCCGAAAGCACTCCTCCTTGGATGGCGGCGCCCACGGCGACCACTTCGTCGGGGTTCACGCCCTTGCTGGGCTCTTTGCCGAAGAACTCCTTCACCACTTCCTGGATTTTTGGAATACGGGTCGAACCACCTACCAGGATCACGGAGTCGATCTGCTCTTTGGTCACGCCAGCGTCCTTGAGGGCCTTGCGGCACGGCTCGAGGGTGCGTTTGACGAGGTCGTCGACGATCTGCTCGAACTTGGCACGGGTGAGGTCGATGTTCATGTGCTTCGGACCACTCTGGTCAGCCGTAATGAACGGCAGGTTGATGTTCGTCTTTGTGGACGACGAAAGCTCAATCTTGGCCTTCTCGGCAGCATCCTTCAGACGCTGCATCGCCATCGGATCCTTGCGCAGGTCGATGCCTTCGGTCTTCTTGAATTCGTCGGCGAGGAAGTTGATGATCTTGCCGTCGAAGTCGTCGCCACCGAGGTGGGTGTCGCCGTTGGTGGACTTCACCTCGAACACGCCATCGCCCAGCTCGAGCACGGAGATATCGAAGGTACCGCCACCGAGGTCATAAACGGCGATGATCTGGCTTTTGTCTTTCTTGTCGAGTCCGTAGGCCAAGGCCGCAGCGGTCGGCTCGTTGATGATGCGAAGTACGTTGAGTCCGGCAATGGCTCCGGCTTCCTGTGTCGCCTTACGCTGGGCGTCGTTGAAGTAGGCAGGCACCGTTATCACTGCGTCGGTCACCTTCTCGCCGAGATACTCTTCGGCGGTCTGCTTCATCTTCTGGAGCACCATGGCGGAAATCTCCTGAGGTGCATACATGCGGTCGTCGATCTTGACGCGCGCAGTTCCGTCGGGGGCTTTGTCTACTGAATAGAATACGTGCTCCTTCTCGGAGGTGATTTCGTCGTAGAAACGTCCCATGAAGCGCTTTATGGATGCCACCGTGCGCTCAGCGTTGGTGATGGCCTGGCGTTTAGCCGGGGCACCCACCAGACGCTCACCGTCGCCAGTGAAGGCCACTACGGACGGTGTGGTGCGTCCGCCTTCCGAATTCTGAATCACGACAGGCTCGTTGCCCTCCATGACGGCCACGCAGGAGTTCGTGGTTCCAAGGTCAATACCAATTATTTTTCCCATGATAGTCTGTTAGTCTATGAATGATTTGTTTGTATGAAGTTCGTTAGTCGATAGGGATGTTCTCAGCGTTGCGGAGCACTTCGGAGCGCGGCAGCTCGATGCTGAGCACGCCGTCGCGGAAACGGGCCTTGATGTCGGCCGATGAAACATCTTCCGGAACCGGGAAGGACCGCGAGAACGACCCCGCGGCGCGCTCTTGCCGGCGCACCTTTGCCTCAGGCGAGTACGTGATGAGGCGCTCGCCGCGTACGGTAAGCACCGACTCCTTGAGGGAGATCTGGATGTCATCTTTGTTCATGCCGGGTAAATCCAGGATGATGGTGACATTGGTCTCGTCTTCGACGATGTCGGCGGACGGATAAAACGGGCTGATGCATTCGGTTTCGGCGGTCACTTTATCGAAAAAGTTCTTGACCTCGCGTCCAAACTTCTCGAATTGAGCCTCGATGTCGATGTTGAAATTGGTCATGTTGATATGGGTCTGCAGATGAGGTTGGGTGGTTGTGTAAATCCGTATAGGTGGCGGCAAAATCCGAGCCAAACCAGATATAAACCTCCTATTCATGCCACATTGGCATACTGCGAAAAAAAATGTCAGAGCCACGTAAGGAACTGGTTTGGCAGGGCTCTAAATAGAAAGAGCAATTTGTCTTGCATGGGTGCCACAATATTAGTATTGTACAATATTAAATACAATATTTTGTACAAATATCGAATATTATGGCACGCATCAACCTTGAGAACGACCTTCAGCCACTGTCCGAATTTCGGGCCAACGCATCATCCATCATCGACAAAGTGAAAAACGAAAACAGAACCATCATCATAACCCAACACGGCAAAGGTGCCGCTGTGCTCATGAGTGTATCGGAGTACGAACGGATGCGCGACCGCATCGAGCTTCTCGAAGACATTGCCACGGCGCGGGCGCAAATTGATGCCGGGGAGTTTGTGAGCCATGAAGAGGCCATGAAAATGTTTCGTGAAAAAATCCGACAAAAGTGATAAACCTTTCGTGGACAAATGAGGCCGTGAAACGACTGAATGGCATTTTGGATGCCATATTGGTAGATGATGTCGACGTTGCTAGTCAGATATTAAATGAAATCGAAGGAGTAGTGGCACTTATCCAAGAATTTCCACAACTTGGGAAACTCACAGAAAGAATCGAGAATAACGAAATGAGGGAACTCATAATCGGTGGAACTTATATTCTTGTGTACTCTTGGACGCAAAATCATATTTACATTTTGACCATACGGCATTTCTGACAGGAACTGTGAATGCATACATCAGATCGGCTTTCTACCACATTCCCCGATGAACCAAGCCGTCGACGAATACCTACAAATCGGCTGTGGACGGTGTCCACGAGGTGGCACACCGGCGTGCAGCGTGAACCGTTGGCGGCCCCTGCTTGTCGAGCTGCGCCGGATTGTGCTTGAGACGGGTCTCATCGAGGAACGCAAATGGGGTGTGCCCTGCTACACCGTGGATTGCAAGAATGTGATCCTGATCGGATCTTTCCTTGAGTATGTGGTCATCAGCTTCCTCAAAGGTGGACTCTTGAGCGATCCTCACAATGTGCTTCAGAAATCCGGACCGAATTCTCAAGTTGGACGCATCATCCGATTCACTGAAATCGAGACGCTACTCGAGATGGAGCCGATCATCCACGAATATGTGCGGGAGGCAACGGAGAATGAGCGAAATGGACTGTCGGTCGTCACAAAACCGGTACCTGAGTCAGTGCCTGACGAGTTGCAGCGGATGTTCAATGAGGATCCATCGTTTGAGGCGGCCTTCTATAGCCTGACACCGGGCAGGCAGCGTGGATACTTGATCCATTTTGGTCAGGCCAAACAACCGGAGACACGGATGCGGCGCATCGAAAAGCACATCGACCGCATCTTCGAGGGCTTGGGGATGCACGACCGATAGCGATTTTGTGAACCACTGAAAACACAGAAAAAACAAAAAAATGAGCAGGAAGAAATAAACCACAGATGACACAAATGGCACAGGTTGGCAGCTCTTATGATCGGTGCTGTTGTTAATAGTTGTTACTTTACTGGTGCCGGCAATTCATCATGATCTGTTTTCACTATCTTCAAAAATATATTTCCATCACACTTCGCCCATCAGAATTATGCTCAAGTCGCTGCTCATCGTCGTCGCATTTGTCGCAACATCGTCCGTCATGGCCCAGGATGCCGGTTGGATGCGCTACCCTTCCATCTCGCCGGACGGATCCACCATCGTATTCACCTACAGGGGTGACCTCTACCGGGTGCCTGCCGCCGGCGGACAAGCCGTGCCGCTGACCCTTCACGAAGCGCACGACTACCATGCGATATGGACGCCTGACAGCAGGCACATCGTGTTTGCCAGTGACCGATACGGCAATTTCGACCTGTTTGTGATGCCGGTGACGGGAGGCGAGCCTCGCCGCCTCACCTTCCATTCGGCGAACGAGACGCCGTTCAGCGTGACGCCCGACGGAAAGAACATCCTGTTCGGAGCCCACCGCATGGACCTTCCCGACAATCGGATGTATCCGTCGGCTTCGGTACCTGAACTGTACACCATCCCGCTTGAGGGAGGACGCGTCGACCAGATCCTGACCACCCCAGCCGACTATGCCACGTACAGCCCAAATGCCCGCCAGATCCTTTATCAGGACAACAAGGGCCGCGAAAACGTCTGGCGCAAGCACCAGCTCAGTGCCGTGACCCGCGACATATGGCTTTATGACGTAAATGCCGGCACCCACCGTAAGCTCACCTCCTTCGAGGGTGACGACCGCAACCCTGTGTTCGCCGAAAACGCATCCCGCGTGTATTATTTGAGCGAGCGCAGCGGGACGCTGAACGTCCACTCCTTCTCGGTGGCCGATCCGACCGACGACCGCCAGGTCACATCGTTCAAAACCCATCCAGTCCGATTTTTGAGCATCGCCAACAACGGAACGCTTGCTTTCGGCTATGATGGACAGATTTACACCATGGCCGGAAACGGCCAGCCTGTCCGGGTTCCGATCACCATGGCAACCGACACCCGTTCCAACAGCCAGTATGTGGTACAAATATCGGGAGGAGCCAGCGGGATGGCCGTTTCCCCCAACGGGAAGGAAGTCGCATTCATCAATCGTGGCGACGTGTTCGTGACATCCGTTGAGACAAACGCAACCAAACGTGTAACCGACACGCCCGAGGTCGAGAAGGAGGTACAATTCGCACCTGACGGACGCACCCTGTATTACACCAGCGAGCGCAATGGTAAGTGGTCGATTTACAAGAGTGAAATCGTCCGCTCCGAGGAGCTTTATTTCTTTGCCTCCACGCTCATCAAAGAGACTCCGATCCTCGAAAACGACAATGAAAACTACAATCCTGCATTGTCGCCCGACGGCAAGGAACTGGCCTACATTGAGAATTCCATCCAACTCAAGGTATTGAATTTGGCCAGCAAGCAGAGCAGGGTCCTCGCGGGGATCGATTATATCGCCTCGACGCGCGACAATGACCAGTATCTGGCCTGGAGCCCCGACGCTAAGTGGGTCATGTTCGATATGGCGGTTCCCGGCATCGCTCCCGGAGAAGTTGCCATCGTGCCTGCCGACGGCAAGGGCAAGGTGTCGAACCTGACCATGAGCGGCTTCTCCGACCGTAGTGGCAAATGGATCCTCGACGGCAAGGCCATGATCTGGATGAGCAACCGTGACGGCCTCAAAGGTGTGGCACAGGCGGGCGCATCACAGTCGGACGTGTATGCCATGTTCTTCACGAAAGACGCGTGGGACCGTTTCAACCTGAGCAAGGAGGAAACCGCTTTGCTCAAGGAGGCTGAAGATAAAGTCGCAAAGGCCGATTCGTCCAAGAAGGCTGCCATATCCAAGGAAGTCGCCATCGATTGGGACGGCCTTATGGATCGCAAGACTAAGCTGACGATCCACTCATCCACCATGTCGGATGCTTTGATCAGCAAAGACGGCGAGAACTTGTACTACTTGGCGCGTTTCGAACGAGGACATAATCTGTGGACCACCAACCTTAAGACCCGCGAAACCAAAATTTTGGTCAACTTGAACGCCAACGGTGGCACCATGGTATGGGACAAAGACCAAAAATCCATCTTCTTGAATGCGGGTGGGACCCTTTCCAAAATCGATCCCAGCAGCGGCCGTCGCGAAATGATCAGCATCAGCGGTGAAATGAGCATCGACCGTGCAGCGGAGTATCAATCCATGTTCGACGTTGTTTGGAACCGTGTGAACAAAGCATTCTATTCGGGCGATTTCCACGGCGCCAACTGGAACCTGCTTCGGACGGATTACGGCAAGCATTTGCCTCACATCGGCAACAACCATGAGTTCTCCGAATTGCTGGCCGAAATGTTGGGCGAGCTGAATATTTCGCACAGCGGTTCGACCTATGGCGGGCCAAGCACCCAGGGTGCCGACGCCACCGCGCAGCTCGGTGTTTTCGTGGATTACAGGCATCGGGCAGCCGGCATCCGTATCTCCGAGGTGCTCAAGGGTGGACCCCTCGACAAGGCCGGCCTCAACGTGAAGCCAGGGGCCGTCATCGAGGCCATCGATGGTGTTACCATCGCCGCGAACATGGACATGGACGCCCTCATGAACCGCAAGGCCGACACCAATGTGTTGATCACCCTCAACGAGGATGGCAAAAAGCGCGACATCGTGGTCAAGCCTATTACCACAGGCGCGCAAAACAGCCTTCTGTATCGTCGATGGGTGGATCGCAATCGTGCCGAAGTTGAAACGCTGAGCAATGGCGACTTCGGGTACGTGCACATCCCCGGCATGAACGACGGTGCATTCAGGACTACCTTTGAGGAAATCCTAGGACGGTACCCACATCACAAAGCGATCGTCGTCGACATTCGCTTCAACGGCGGTGGCGACCTCGTGGCCGACTTGGAGATGTTCCTCACCGGCAAGGCATTCTTCGACTACGCCAACCATCGGCAATCGGTGGGCTTTGAGCCGAACTTCCGCTGGACCAAACCAAGCATATCGATCGTTGATCAAGCCGCTTACAGCGACGGTCACTGCTACGCCTACATGTACCAGTCCATGGGTATCGGCAAGCTGGTAGGGACTCAAGTGCCCGGAACGTGCACCTATGGAGGATGGGCCACACTTGCCGACGGCATCCGCTGGGGCGTACCGGCCGTTGGAGTGAAGGGCATCGATGGCGAGTATCTTGAAAACCGCCCGACCGAGCCTGATATCGAGGTATGGCATAAGTTTGAAGAGGTGTCGAAGGGCAAAGATGCCCAGCTTGAGACCGCCGTGATGGAGCTGCGGAAGACGGTGAAGTAGATATTTGTAAAATCTTACAACGTCACTTTGCGATGTGGTTCGGCTTTGTTATTGTATGACTTCTCGTCGTTAACAAAACCACAGATAATCATGCGCAATTTAGTGATCGCCTCCCTACTTGGAGTTTGTGTCGGCTTCAGCACAGCC
>CAYZWQ010000100.1:0-10554 GCA_964481355.1 uncultured Chitinophagales bacterium | reverse complement strand
ATCCAGACGATATCGCTGCTTCCAGACCCTATGGCGGTCCATTTCGTGAGTGCCGAAGACCAAGTGAGGACGCTTAATCCGATATCTCAGGACCAGGCCGTCCTGCGTCCAGATCTCCGTTATGGCTTCCTCCGCACCGCGGCCTATAATTTCAACCGCGACGCCTCGGGTGTGGCCCTTTTCGAAATCGGAAACGTGTTCACCCGGGCCGGCGTTTCGACATGGATCAAGGGCATCAACGAAGAGACCCACCTGCTGATGGGTGTGTCCGGGTTGCGTCAGGAGACTTCTTGGAACGAGCCTGCGGCGGCGTGGACTCTGAGCGACCTCAAGGCGAGAGTCGCCACATTTTTTAGCCGCTTAGGGCTTAGTGGTTCCGACATCGACTCCAGCATTGATGGCGAGGAGCTAACTTGGAGTGTGAAGGGGCAGCGTGCAGCTCAACTGGTGACGGCCTCTTCGGACCTCAAAAAGGCATTCGACCTGAAGCATGATGCCTGGACGGTGGAGATCAATTTGTCAAAACTGGAACCTTTGGTCACATCAGCGGGTGCCACGGTGTTCCAACCGATCCCCAAGTTCCCGTCCATCGAATACGACGCAGCTTTTGTTGTGGATGCGTCCGTTTCTGCGCTCGACCTCGAGAAGGACATACGCGACAGTTGCGGAAAGATCCTCCAACGCATTTCAGTGTTCGATGTCTATGAGGGCAAAGGGGTTGGCGACGGCAAGAAAAGCATCGCCTATAGAATGACTTTCATTGATAAAACTAAGACCTTGACTATCAGCGACGTAGACCCTATTATCAAGAAAGTTGTTAAAAGGCTGGAGCAGCGCCATGGCGCAACTCTTCGCGGTTAATCCAAACCACTGATGAGCGATCACTTAAACTCACCCATAACTGAGACCGAGGAGCTCCTTCGTGAACTTCTTCGCGAGGTGCGTAAAATGAAGGCGGATCTGTCGGCTTTGAGGATCGAGAACGACCGTCTGCGAAAGGAACTGGCATCCAAAGAATCAGAGCCCGCTGGCGATCTGTTCGGGAATGGGTCGGCGGAGCGCATCGCACTGCGTCAGCAAATTATGGGACTCATCGACAAAATTGACAAGCACCTGACGGGGGACGTGCGATGAAACCAATCAAGGTCACCATCATGGGGCGCCAGTTCCCCCTCAAGGTTGAGGAGGGCGACGAGGAGCTCATGTACGAAATTGCGACCTTCGTCGACAACCGCATCCGTACCTACAAAAAGGATCTGACCAACCAGGCCGAGCCCGTGATCATGATACTGGCGTGCCTGAGCATCGCAGAGGAGCTGTACAAAGCCAAGCGCGGCCACGACGGAGCATCTCCTTCGGCGGCGTCGAACGTTGCCGGGCAGCCGATGCCCGACACATCCAGCCTGAACACGCTGCTCAACGAAATTCTGGTCGAGTTACGGCAATAATCTCAGGAATTGGTTACATTACGAGTGTCGCTTGCAGGTACACGGAATCGTTTAGAACGATACTTATAAATCCGGGAGCGTGCCTTTAGCCGGCAATAACATGCCTCACCGCGTTGCGGTCCAGTGGAAGTTAGACCCGTCTAAGCTGTCTCCCACTGTATGATGAATGCAGTTCTATAACTTCCCTTACCTGTCAAGCGATTTTTATTATTCCCGGCACCGGGAGCAAACCAATCATGTGGTATGAGTGATTCGGTACGAATCCTGTTCATCGGAGACATCGTCGGTGAACCGGGCCTGAAGCTTGTCGACACCTTTCTTCCCACGCTTAAGGACAAATACAGGGCGGATTTTGTGATTGCCAACGGAGAGAACTCGTTGGACGGCATTGGTATATCTGCCGAAATCTGCAAAAGGCTCTATGATGCGGGCGTGCATGTGATCACGGGCGGCAACCACTCGTTCGCAAAGTGGAAGATCTTCCCTTACATGAAGAAGGACCACAACCTGCTACGCCCGATGAATTATCCCGAAGGCGCCCACGGTTACGGTTACGGTGTCTACGACATACCGGGAACCGGCCACAAGATCGGCGTGCTCAACCTGATGGGCCGCACCTACATGCAGGCCATCGACGATCCCTTTCGTGTGGGCGACTACTTCCTGGGGCGCATACGCGAGCAGACGCCCGTCGTATTCGTCGATTTTCATGCCGAGGCAACGGCCGAAAAGGTCGCCTATGCCTTCCACGTCGATGGACAGGTGTCTGTCGTGGCCGGCACCCACACGCACATCCCCACGTCGGACACACGCATTCTGCCGGGTGGCACCGGCTACATCACCGATGTGGGAATGACCGGTGCCTATGATTCCGTGATCGGGATGGAGAAGACCAACGCCATCCGCCGGTTTGTTCACGGAACGCCCTTCCCCTACAGCACGGGTGACGGCGACAACCGCATCTGCGGCGTATTTGCGGAAATCGATGCCGCCTCAGGGTTGTGCAATTCCATCGAGCACGTCCATTTCCCCTCGTTCAATACGGTAAGGCAGCCATGATCGACCCTTTGCTTCGAGCGTCCGACATTTCGAAGTCGTATCCGTCGAAGGGCGGCGAAGGTCGGCTTCAAGTGCTGAGCGGCATCTCGCTGGATCTCGAAAAGGGAGAATCGGTTGCCATCACGGGTCCAAGCGGATCAGGTAAAAGCACCTTGCTTCACATCATCGGCGGTCTGGACAAACCTGATTCGGGCACGATCATCTATCGTGGCACCGACATGGCGAAGCTATCTTCCGAGGCACTCGCCCAATGGAGGAACAAAGAGGTCGGGTTCGTGTTCCAGTTCCACTACCTGTTGCCCGAGTTCACCGCTTTGGAGAATGTGATGATGCCGGCGCTCATCCATTACGATACGTCCGCAGATCCCCGAAAGAGAGCGATGGACCTGCTCTCGCGCGTGGGATTGGCAGACAGGGCCGAGCACCGTCCATCAGAGCTTTCCGGAGGCGAGCAACAGCGCGTTGCAGTGGCACGGGCGCTAATGAACCGGCCGTCGCTGCTGTTGGCCGACGAGCCGACAGGCAACCTCGACGAGAGGAACACCCTTCATCTGATGGAGCTTCTCGCGCAGATCCGTTCCGACGAAGGCATGACACTTGTCATGGTGACCCACGACCAGCAGTTGACCTCATATTGTGGAAGGTCCATCACCCTCTCGAAATCGGCAGTCAATCACTGACAGTTGCCATATTGCTATATTAGCCGTAATTTTACAGGCTGTACACATCCGATTAATCGCTAATTACAAACCATGTCAAAGCACCTCAGCAAAGAAGAACTTCAAAGTGACACCCTACTGTCGCTTTACGGCCAATCCTTAGTCTACTACAGCCAGAACAAAGGAAAAGTAATCGGCATCGCAACCGGAATTATTGCGGTGATAGTTCTTGTGATCGGATACACCATCTACAGCGGCAACCAGGAGGATCAGGCTCAAGCCATATTGGCAAAAACAGAGCAGTATATGAACAACTCCGACTGGGAGCGCGCCCTTAACGGTGACGCCGCTGAAGGGACTGCGGGGCTCGTTTCGCTCGTGAACAATTTTGGAAGCACCGATGCGGGCAATCTGGCGGCATACTACGCAGCCGTCAGTTCGTTGAACCTCGGCAACAACGAGGACGCACTCATGTACATCCGCAAGCACACGCCCCCCAACGACGTCATCGGCATTGGAGCCATGGCACTGCATGCCACCATCGAAGCGAATGCTGGCAACCACAAAGAAGCTGGCGACCTGTACCTGAAGGCGGCGAATTTGGTGACAAGCGACACCAACACTCCACAGAATCTTTTGCTGGCAGCCCAGCACTATATGGCAGGCGACCTTAAGAGCGATGCCAAGAAGGCCGTCGACCGCATCGTGAACGAATTCCCTGACAGCCCACAGGCTCAGGAGGCGCTGCGGATGAGCGGCAAGCTGCTCTAACCCGCATCCTTCTTCGACAGATATGAAAAGCCCGGTCATGCCGGGCTTTTTCATTTTTAAAACAAGGTCGGCTTACCAGGCCTGTTCGATTTGCTCGAGGGTCTTCCCTTTCGTCTCGGGCACGAGGAACATCACGAAGAACAACCCGAACAGACTCACGCCGGCATAGATCCAGAAGGTGTTGGATGCCCCGATCCCGTCATTGAGCATCGGAAAAGTCTGAGCCACAATGAAGGTGCTCACCCATATCGTGAAGCTGGCCAGCGACATCGCGCGTCCACGAATGCGACCCGGGAAGACTTCGGAGGCAAAGAGCCATCCAATCGGACCGATCGACATGGCAAATGAGGCAATAAAGACCAGAACAGCAATCAGGAGGATTCCCGACTCACTTCCGTTCCCAAACAGGATTGCAACAGTCGAAAGCGCAAGAAACTGCCCTGCAAGGCCGATGATGAGCAACGGACGCCGACCTGCCTTGTCGACAAACCCGATGGCAACCAAGGTGAAGACCATGTTCACGAAACCAACGATCACGGTCGACATAAAGGCATCGCCCAGACCGGCGCCGGCAGAAGCGAAGATCCGTGTGGAATAATAGATGATGGCGTTGATGCCGCAGAACTGCTGGATGATCATCAAACCGAGCGCCGCGATCAGCGGTTTTCTGAACCGCTTCTCGAACAGCTCGGAAAAGCGACCCGACTCCTGCTGGAGAGTCTCTGAAATCGACTTGAGCTCGTATTCTGTCTTCATGACATCGAGCCAACGGCTCAAGATGCTGCGCGCCTCGTCGACTCTGCCCTGCATGACTAGCCAGCGCGGACTCTCGGGCGACACGGCTATCAGACCCAAAAATGCCACCGCCGGCAACACTTCGGCGCCCAACATCCACCTCCAGCCCAAATTCGTGTTCCATTCGGCATCGCCCATCCCCTGAATGAACAGATTGATGAAAAGGGTGATGAATATACCGAATACGATCCCGAACTGAAACAAGGTGCCCAGGCGTCCACGCTTCTCTGCAGGCGCACACTCGGCGATGTAAACCGGACACACCATCGAGCAAATGCCGATACCGACGCCACCGATGAAACGGGCCATCAGGAACTGGTTGAGCGTATATGGCAAGGCCGACAATATCGCAGACAGCCCGAACAGCACGGCCGTAAGGTAGAGGACGCGCTTTCGCCCGTATTTGTCGCTCAGGTAGCCGGCGATGGCTGCACCGGGCACACAGCCGATGATGGCGCTGGCGGTTGCAGTCCCGAGTTGGGTGGATGTGAGCTGGAAGTAGTCTTCGAGCAGCTCGTTGGCGCCGTTGATGACGGCGGTATCGTAGCCGAACAGGAATCCGCCCATGGCTGCAACCGACGTGGCAAAAAGCAGGGCGTGACGCGAGGGATTGTGGGTCATAGGTTATTCTCCGGTTTCGGGTCGCTTAAAGTCATCTTCGTAACGGGTGATGTCGGCCTGCTGCCAGTTTCCGAAGGCCACTTCGAGTACACGGACAGGCTCAGTGCCGGCACAGGTGAGGCGGTGGCGCTCGTTGGCAGGGATCCAGATTTCGGCTCCGGCACCATACTCACGGGTGTCGTCTCCAACCTGCACGAGTGCGCCTTTGTCAAGCACGATCCAAAGCTCGGCGCGTCCGGTGTGCGACTGCAGACTCAACCGCTGACCCGGTAGCACGGTCATGAGGGACACGGTGCAGTCTTCATTGAAGGCAAATTGCTTGAAGCTGCCCCACGGACGCTCGACAAAAGCGACATCCGGTTTTTGATCGGGTATCGGTTTGGTTACATAGCTCACAAGGTGCTCCTTTCGATCATGGTCGGCACGCCGTCGCGTTCAACCACGACATACCGGAAATTCTTGGTGGCGATGCTTCCGTAGTCGTGTCCGGCGCGGGCGGGGTACACACCAAGGTACACCAGCGGCTCATCGCCTACGTTCATGGTGCGATGTGCCGTCGATCCTGGCACGTAAACAACCCCATCGGGCGTGAGTGGTACCATACGGCTCTCGCCCGACTGTTCGTCTTCGAGAAGCATCATGCCCGAGCCCCTCAGGCCGATATAGAATTCCGCCGCCGGACGCCATGCGTGCAGGTGTCCTTTGGTGAGATGGTATTCGTCGCCGATCTTTCCGGGGAAAATGACCCCCAACCCGTAGTGGAGGTCGCCCTCCCCCATCGCCGGTTCTACAGCCGCAACGGTGTATACGAGACGGTCGCCTGATGCCAAATCTTGGTCAAAGGCACTTTGATCGTGGAAAGAACCTTTCAGGTCTGAAAGGTATCTGCGGGTGATAGGTGCATCGCCGATGGTACCGGTTTCAGGATCGAATTGGGAGAGTATGAAATGGAGATTAAGTTGGCTCATGATGTTCAATGTACGAGTGCTTCGCAGCCTACGAGGGCCGCATCATTGCCGAGTTTGGCAGGGATAATAGAAACCGTTCCCCAAGGAATGTGAACGTTCTGCTGCACGCGTTCGATCACATCCGGCATGAAATCATCCCATCCAGCAGCAATGCCTCCACCGACGATCACCATTTCAGGGTCATAGGCATGGATGAGGTTGACGATCAAGGTCGCCCACACCTCTATGGCCCGTGCGCGCAAGATCCCGGCCAGACGGTCACCGCGCCGAGCGTATTGAAAGACATGCACGTAGTCGATCTGAGAGACGCGCATAAGCTCGCTGTTCACGAAATCGGGGTGGTTTCGGGCGTGGGTGTCAATCACGGACGTCGAAGCCTCAGCCTCCGGACATCCGCGTCCGCCACAGCTGCACCGGTGGCCATTGGGATCGATGGAAATGTGTCCACCGAGTATTCCCGCCTGCCCGTGAACGCCCCTCAACACATTGCCCTCGATAAGGGCGGACACGCCGATTCCGGTTCCGAGGGTAATCATAACCAGATTGTCGCAGCCCTTGCCGGCGCCCGATTTCCATTCGCCCATCATGGCCACGCGCGCGTCATTCTCAATGTAGAGTGGCAGGTTGAGCGTATCGGATGCCCACGCCTTGAGGTCGATATCCATGGCATCCATGAACTTGCCGTAACCGAACAGGACGCGTCCTGTTTTTGCGTCGATCAATGACGGAAACGACACTCCGATGGCAGTGCAATCGGTAAAATCTAGTCCTTGGGTGGTAAGCAGATCGTCTGCGGCTGCCACGATGCGTGGTAGAGCCTGTGCAAGGCCGATATCGGAGTGCGCGTCTATAATGGTTCTAGACAGCACGCTGCCCGACTCGACCAGACCAATCTTGATTTTTGTACCTCCAACGTCTACCGCGAGGATCATCGGAAAAAGGATGCATGAACGGATTCCCGAAGATAGAGATTGGCCGATGAGAATTCAATCGGAAAAATCTTGCATGCTTTCCGTGAATGCATTAATATTATCAATGATCAATTCATTCGGTGACAAAGCCACAAGCGATCTATTTCACGGAGTTTCGAGTCAAAAACAACGAAAAATTCCGCACACGATTCATGCCTCTGCAATTTTGAAATTGGACATGTTGAATGCCGCATCCAGTCTCAAAGATCTGCTATCCCCACCTGGCAATCGATTAGAACAGCTTGGTGGTAATCTAAGTGGTTATTACAGCATTCGAATAAACGACCAATGGAGGATCATTTTCCGTTGGATCGGAACTGGTCCTGATGAAGTATCTATAGTTGATTACCATAAATAGCACACATTATGATCCCCAATAACAGAAAAGCAACTCATCCAGGAGAGGTACTTATAAAAGAATTCATTGAACCTCTTGGTCTTACCCAGCAAGAGGTTGCCGATCATTTAGGTGTGCCCATCCAGCGTATCAACGAAATCATCAAGGGTAAGAGAGGGATTTCGACAGAAACCGCATGGTTCCTATCGGAGGCATTCGAAACTACGCCCGAATTTTGGCTCAATCTTCAACTCATGTATGACCTCACTTCAAATCGTCCAACAAGAAAGGTCACATCGATGTTGAAAAAGTAGATTGGCCCTACCTCGGCGCCACCGTAATCTCCTCGACAACCGAACGCGGCGACAGACGGGTCAGCGTCTCGAGAAGGATGGCCAGATCGTTTGCATCGATGGTGTCGTTAGGATCAGCCTTGCTGCCCTCCCACGATGTCGACCATGTGCTGCCGGGCGACAGCGCCGTAACGGCCACATTGGTTCCCTTGAGATACTCGCGCAGACTGCGCGTGTAGCCGAGCACGGCATGCTTGCCCATGGCATACCCGACAGAATTGCTCAGTCCTTGGTAGCTTCCAACCGAGCAGATGTTGGCGATGAGCGATTGTTCTTGCTGACGGATGAGCGGAAGGAAGCGCCGTGTCACCAAAGCGGCCGAAGCAGCGTTATGATTGAACTGATACAGAAGATCGTTCATGTTCACGCGTTCCGGATTGTCGGTCTGATACTGGCCGGCGTTGTTGATCAGAGCACGAATGTGCGAAAACTCTTCCGGGACCGAAATATTCTCGATCTGTGCAGGATCGGCCAAATCCACAGCTTGCACGTGTACTCCCGGGCATCCTAGACTGCGGCAAAGTCTGGCAGTCTCTTCCAAATGCTCGAGTGTGCGTGACAGGAGCACCAAATTAAAACCTGTCGTGCGCGCGAAATGGGTTGCTATAACCCTACCGATGCCACGCCCAGCACCTGTGATTACTACTGTCTGTCTGTCTGAACTCATTTAGCGAATGCCGAGAAATTTGTGTGTCTGAAGGCTGACACCCCATTGTGGATGCTGCTTCACGTATTCTGTTATCCAGGGGATGGTCTTCGGACTATCCCACTCTGGTTGTAGAAGCAACGTTGTGCCGTCCGGACAGCGTTCCGCGTGCATTTCGGCCCAGTCGAAATCCTTCTTGTTCACCACGACCACTTTGAGCTCGTTCACATGGGGGTAGACAGAATCTACGGGTGCCTTAAACCGTTTAGGTGAAAGAGTGACCCAGTCAAACGACCCGCTCATCGGCGATGAGCCGCTCGTTTCGATATGAATCTTTAGTCCAGCTTCATGCAATGCAGCCGTGAGAGCCGTCAGATCGTGCAAAAGAGGCTCTCCACCGGTTACGACCACAAAAGGCGCCCTACTTGCCACGGCTGCATCTACGAGGTCGCCTACGGTAATTTTTGGGTGCTTGTCGGCATCCCAGCTGTCTTTCACATCACACCAGGAGCATCCTACGTCACAGCCGGCCAAGCGGATGAAATACGATGCACGTCCCGTGTGCGCACCCTCGCCCTGCAGTGTGTGAAAATGCTCCATGACGGGATACATGACATCAAGATTCGACACTTCCTGGGTCGATGTTAAGCTACGTTCTTCGATCATCATGCATCAGTCGGTGTATTCAACCCAAGAATTTGGAGTTTCCCATACGGTTACAACCAGCTCTATCCCTTCGGGGATGCGTCGTTTTGTCTCTTGGTGGATGTACTCGGCGATGCGTTCGGCCGTAGTCGCAACCGTGAGAATGTCGTTCAAATAAGCGTGGTCGAAACCACCTTTATTGCCATCTTTCGAGGCCCATTTCAGCTCGCGGAAATCGCACACCATGTCGGGCGACTTCAAGTAGGCTGACGGATTCAGCTTATGTGATTTGGCTGCTATGCGCACACGGTAGGTATGGCCGTGCAGATTGGCGCACTTGCCGTCGTAACCGTCAATTTTATGTGCGGCGTCGAACGTAAACTCGGTAAATAGGGTCCAGGTTGGCATGTGTGGAGTTGGCAGAAACAAAAAAGGCCCGCATCGGCTGATGCAGGCCTTTCAGAAACTTTTGACGCGTTTTACTCGACGCGCTTGATGGTGCAACCAAGTGCTTTCGAGGTCGTTGTCTTGACGGGCTGGCCTGCCGCCATTGCAGAAATTGCATCCGCAAGATAACGATTTTCGATCTTACTTAAATCACGTGCGCTGTCGTCGATGGCACCACGGTACACTAACGTGTTGTTGCTGTCGAACAGGTAGATGTGCGGGGTCTTGGTGGCACCGTACTCGTCTGCCAACACGTGGTTCTCGTCAACGACGTATGGGAAGGTGTAGCCCTTCTCCTTGGCATGCTTCTTCATTTCGGCGTAGGAGTCTTCACCGTTGCGCGACGCCTCGTTCGAGTTAATGGCGATCATACCGATGCCCTTTTCCTTGGCAAGCTCGGCGATGGTGAGATAGCGGTCTTCCCATGCCAATACCCAGGGGCAGGTGTTGCTCGAGAATACGACGAGGAGTCCATTTGGTCCCTTCACATCATCGAGCGAGAGCTTGCTTCCTGAGACGTCCAACATCTTCACAGTGGTGAGGGGAGCCTTTTTTCCAAGTTCCAGCTCATCTTTTACATTGGCAGGTTTGTCAGTGAAAGCGCCCAAGCTCAGCATTGCGATCAGGGCCACGGCAAGGGTCGGGATCATTTTTTTCATATGGGTTCAGTATTAGGGCTTGGTTCAGTTCAACTCGGTGTTTATGGCGTCGAGAATTGCTTTCTCGAACGTATCGTAAGAGGCTTTGTTCTCCCAAAATGTGACAATTTCACCATTTTTGCTGTAAATCTTTGTAAACGGAAGCGCACCGCCCCATTCCGTCGACAAAGCGTTG
>CAYZWQ010000099.1:0-10788 GCA_964481355.1 uncultured Chitinophagales bacterium | reverse complement strand
CAAGCCCCGTGGCATTTATCGAATTCTCGACCCATGTCTTGAATCGCTTGGGTGTAATGTTCCGCCTAAATAATTCTGATTCAATTCGGTTAACAACAGAGTTAAATATCGGATACTCGGTCATAAAGTAAATTAAATTAAGGTTCGAAGCGCTTTTAGGGCTAAATAACCACAACAATATATGAATAATTATTACTCCCTGCACCATCTGTCGGAATTCATGGACAAATCGCTGCGGGGAGCAACCATTATTTCGGCAATCAGCAGGAAAAAACGGCTGCTTGAGATCAACCTTGAATCTGGCGGCCGTGACCATCAGCTGGTGTTTCATACGGCGAACCCGTCCGCTTTGTTTCTGCAGGACGGAGTCAACGACAGCCGTGTGAATGCCGCCCTTTTTTTCGAGGAGGTTTACGGCAAAACGATTCGTCGGGTCAATCTTGACGAAAACGACCGAATCGTCACATTTGGGATAGACGATGGCTTCGAGTTGCAAGTCGTTGCATTCGGGCCGACCGCAAATGCGTTTCTGAACCATGACGGCAACATCGTCGGGCAATTCAGAAATGCTAATAAGCCACCGACAAGGGCTCCTTATGAACGTGGATCCGTTGAAAGCGTCGCAAAGGCAAATTCTGCCAGGGAGCGGGTGCTTCTGCGAGACCCCCGCTTTCCGCGTCAACTCATCGACAAACTTGCACAGACTCTCGGCCTCGGCCAGCTTGATGCCGCCGAATTGTGCATGATGGTCGATGGTCTTGTCGACACGATGTTGACAAACCCGGTGTATCGACGGCTTTCCGATAACAGCATATGCCTTCTTGGTGATGACAAGGTGCCAGACGACGGTGCAACCGTATTCGAAGACATCAACTCCCTGGTACGCGCGTGTTGGGTGCAAAGGGAGATCCGCGACAAGTTCGCTTCCCGCCGCAGTCAGCTGGCATCAGAAATGGAGGCCAGCGAGCGAAGGCTTTGCTCCTTAATCGAGGGATTGGAAGATGATTCCAAATCGACAGCTCGTGCCGAGCATTATGAAATCATGGGGCATATTTTGATGGCCCACAGTTATTTAGATATTCCGGAATCAGATGTCGTTGAGTTGGATGACATTTACAATCCGGGCAGCAGGGTAAAGATCAAGGTAAAGGGCGGGCTGACGCTTGCCGAAAGTGCACAGCAGTATTACCAAAAGTCCAAGAACACGCGGAAATCAACAAATGCCAACCTCGAACGTCTTGAAGACGCCCGGCACAAGCTTGCACAGCTTCATGAGCTTCAGCGGAGTTTCATGGATGTCGATGGACCAAGAAGTCTGGACAGATGGCTCAAAACTCACGATAAAACACTTGCCCCACTGATTCCGACACGTCGTTCTGATGCAGGTTCCGCTCGTCCTTGGAGGGTTCAGCACATCGGCAAATACGAAATATGGATCGGAAAATCTTCCTCAGGAAACGACGAGCTTCTTCAAGCCGCCCACAAGGAGGACCTTTGGATGCATGCCAGGCATGTGTCAGGAAGCCACGTGATTGTCCGCATGAACCGTAGCCCCGAGCTTCCGCCCCTCGATATAATCGAGACGGCGGCCTCGTGGGCGGCTTGGTACTCAAAAGCCAAGACCTCGGGAATGGCCCCCGTCGTGTACACAAAAAGGAAGTATGTAAGAAAACCCAAGGGCGCTGCTCCCGGCACGGCATTGGTAGATAAAGAGCAAGTTTGCCTTGTTGAGCCGACGAAGCCACCAAATTCGATTGCAGAGTAGTATATTTCCGCTATATGATGGCTGAAACAATATACCTTTGCGGATTCATGGGCGTCGGGAAGACGACAATAGGTCGCCATTTGGCGGTTGCGTTGAACTATCGCTTTTCCGATTTGGACCACCTAATTGAAGAGGGCGAGGGGTATCGGGTAACCGAAATATTTGGCCGCTATGGAGAAGCCTACTTCAGAGATCTGGAATACCGATACCTGCTTGAGCATTCGAAGCGCACCGGACAAATACTCGCCCTTGGCGGCGGCACGCTTCAAAACCAGCAGATCATCGATCTGATTAAGGAACACGGTGTTTTGGTCTTCCTCCAGCTTCCCATCGACACCATCGTGCAAAGGCTCCGATACACAAAGAAACGTCCTCTGCTACTTCGCGAAAATGGCGAGAGAAGAACGCTCGAAGAATTGGAGGAGTTCATCACCGAGCTTTACAATCGGCGTCTGCCTTCCTATCAGCAGGCCGATATCGCATTTTCCATCGACCCCGGTTGGAAGGTGGACGTTTGTGTGAAAGCGTTAATCCATGCAATCGACGATCATGAACGGCCACGTTGACATACAAACCTCGCGTGAACACGCGTACCCAATTTTTTTCGATATCGGGATTTTTGACCGGATCGCAAACGACCTCTCGGAACGATTGCCCTCGCAACGAGCCATCATCATTATTGACGAAAACGTACACACACACCACCACAGTTCTGTTCAGACGATGTTTGGCTCGGTGTACAGCCACTTGGATTGGTATGTCGTGCCATCGGGCGAAAGCTCCAAAAGCATGCTCCAATTGGGAAAAATTTTGGATTTCCTCCTTGGCACCGGAATCAGGCGAAGCACCCCCATCATGGTGGTTGGGGGCGGGGTGACGGGTGACCTGGGCGGTTTTGCCGCCGCCGTGGCGTTGCGGGGAGTCCCGTTTGCCCAGTTTCCGACCACGCTGCTCGCCATGGTCGACAGCTCGGTAGGAGGTAAGACCGGGATAAACCACAGCACCGGAAAGAACCTTATCGGTTCGTTTTACCAGCCTGAGGCCGTTTACATCGATCTACAGTTTCTGTCGACACTTCCGGCTCGGGAATGGACAAGCGGATTGGGTGAGGTCATCAAGTACGCGGCAATTAGCAGGCCGGAACTGTTCGGTGATCTGATGCGATTGCTCCACGACGGCGTAAAGCCCGACTCACCCAAATGGCTTCCCATCATACGGTCGTGTGTGCAGGTCAAAGCCGAGATCGTACGTGCCGATGAAAAGGAAACGGGTATCCGCTCGTACCTCAACTATGGCCACACCTTCGCGCACGCAATGGAAGCGGCCTCAAATTATTCCGGCATCCTGCATGGTGAGGCCGTGTATTTGGGGATGATCGCAGCCAGCCATCTCTCGAACATGCTGGGTGCTTCGTTGGATGTGGAGATGCTTCTCAAGTTCAACAAGCACCTTCAAATAGCGTGGCCCGACACCTGCCGTGACACGGAACAGCTCTTCAATCTGATGGCCAATGACAAGAAGAATACCGAAACTGGTCGAACCTTCGTTACCCTGAAGGATTGGGGACTGCCGGAAAAAGTGGTGGTCCACGACCGGTCGTTGATTCAAAAGGCATGGTTGATGGCCATGCATGATGTCTCATCGTAGGCCTGTCAGAAGCTTAAATGGATGACTTCCTTGCGAAAAATACTTAGCTGGATTACCCTTTTGTTGATGCTTGGGGTCGTGCTGCTTCTGCCGGCGTCTTACGCATGGTTACAGTCTGCGTGGGGCAAGGGTTGGCTCGCATCCCGAATTCAGCAATCGTACAATGCACGGCTAAACTCAGAGCTTCACATCGGTTCCATTGAGGGGAGGCTTCCCGTCAGGTTTAACCTCAATGACGTGGCGATTTCATTGAGGGGTGACACCGGGGGCATCGACACCGTAGCGCGAGTCGCCAGGGTGGATGTTTCTCTCCGGTTTTGGGACTTACTGTACGGTCAGATTCAAATTAATGCCTTAAATATCGTTGATCCTGTGATTCACGTCGGCATGCTTCCCGACTCTACGCTCGGAATAGCAAACGCCTTTAGGCCACAATCGCCCGCTGAAACACCGTCGGAGGTGTTTTTGCCCGTCGATCTTGACATTTATGCACCACAGGTTACCCTGCAAAACGGCACCATACTAACGGATGATGGGGTCAAAGGTCTGCAGGTGGGAAACATCTCCATTCCGGGATCAATCGACTCCATTGATGCAAAATTTTTCATTGAGCTCAATGAAGAGCAACGATTTGTCGACATTGTTTCGCTGTCTGCCTCGTCACGTGGAGCATGGATTGAAGAATTGTCGATAAAGGGCCAGCTTTTCAGTGATTCACGATTCACGGAGATAAGGCGGCTCAACATTCAGACGCGGCATTCGTCGGTCAATGCCGATTTCGTGCTGGATGGACCCGACCTCAACAGAAAAGGATGGACGGACCAGTTAGACAGCGCGATCATTTCGTTGAGCATCGACGAAACGCTATTGCATCCCGACGACTTCCTGCCTTGGTTGAGCGGTTACCCGAGTTTTGGCCAGGCCGTTGGCATCGAGTTAGACGCGGCAGGCACCGTCACCGATTTTGCCGTCAACTACGTAGAGCTGCTTCACGGGAACACGAGCCTGAAAGCTTCCGGCGAACTCAAGAATCCATTCAACCGGAATATGTTGTCATATATGGGCGACATATCGTCGGCAAAAGTAGGCGGGGATGATTTGGCGGTATTCCTGCCCGATGCCGACAGTTCGCTGACCCGCATGCTGTCTGAATCGACTCTGAGAGGTATCGTCTCCGGTACTTTGGATTCGCTTGAATCCGAATTGACCGTCGCAACCCCGGCCGGCGAGGTGACGGTCAATGGTGATGTGAGCTGGGGCGGATCAAAATCATATCGAGCCGCAATCTCTGCTTCCGGTCTAGATTTTGGTGCCTGGAAGGCTTCCAATATGCCCCAAACCATACTGACTGCGTCCGTTTTTGTAGAGGGGAACAGATTCGATGAGACGGCAAGTGTGGCCCTTACATCATCGGTTGGCAGAAGCAAAATTCGCGGAGTGGAAATTGACACATTGCGAATCATTGCCGGATTGAGCAATAAGGAGCTGAAGGCCAGGGTCAATCTGGTCTCGGATGCCGGGAGGCTTCAGGCAAATGGCAATGCCTTCCTTTTTGAAGGCAATCCGGAATACCACGTAATCGGCTCCGTTCAAGATGTCGACTTATCTGCCTTTGAGCCGGACACTTTGCTGCCAGTTACGAGTTTGAACACCGATTTCAGGCTTGATTTGTTCGGCGCCGATATCGAAGGGCTGTATGGAAGAATCAGTGTAGACGGCAGCGAGTCGATGGTAGGCTATGAGTCATATCCGGCGATACAAGTCTATGCTGACCTTAGCGAGCCGTCGGGAAATACGCGCACATTACGCCTCACGTCTTCGTTCCTTGATGCTGTCATCACCGGAAATGTTGACCCGACGAATATCCAGCGGCAGTTCGACTATTGGGCAAGTGAAGTTGGCCGTCAACTCAAGGATGAATTCTTTTGGGCAGAGAATGTTTCCGACGAGCGAACAGCCCCAATTCCTTCGGCTGGCGTTTCACTCGAATACGACGTTTCCATCAAGCAAATACATGCCCTGAAACGCTTGATAACGGCAATGCCCGACATCGAAACGAATGCCAGAATTGACGGAACGGTGGTTGCGGATGCCGACAGGCTGCTTCTCAATTTGGTCGTGGTAGACGATTCAATGCAGGTAAACAACGTAGGCGCAAGTGATCTTGACGTGCGACTGACAATGGCGGTTCAGCATGGTCAGGATTTGGGATCTTCGGCGAACTTGCAGATGACTTCCAGTTTCGGTTCCCTGCATATCGGCCAATTTGAGATGGAAAACATCCAAACGAGGGCGACATTATTGAACGACTCCGTGTTTGTGTCGCAGACGATTGCAAATATCGGTGAAGGAGCGCGAGCGAGCTACACGGTTCAGGCTTCGATCATGGACACCACCATCGTCGTGGAGTTTCCAACATTCTTTTTGGGGAATAACCAATATTCATGGAGAGCTGGCGAAACGCCTACGTTGACCTTGTTGCCCGGCGGGAAAATCGACTTCACTGATTTCCGTTTTGAGAACGCCGACCAAAGTGTAGAGCTAAATGGCGTGCTCAGCGAGGATCCTGCCGACATGTTAGCCTTGAATCTAGTCGAAGTGGACCTGAACCGTATTTCAGAATTGGTGAAAATACGGTTCGACTTTGAGGGAATTGTGAACGGTTTGCTGCAGACGAAATCGTTACGTTCTCAAACCAATATCGAGGGACACGTGACCGTTGACGGCTTTGCCATCAATGAGCGTGTGGTGGGCGACGTAAAGCTCGACAGCGAGTACAATCCAGTCCTACGGCGGTTCGACACGGTAATCAATGTGAAAACAGACAGTGTACGATACGCCGAATATTTTGACCGCAACAACGGCATCGGCCAAGATATTGAGCTCATTGGCTACATAGCGCCCCGAAACCTGAATGATGACCTAGATCACCTTTTCAATTTTGACGTGAACCTCAACGAGGTCGATCTGTGGGTTATCCGCTACCTATTGCTTGATGTGTTCACCAAAGTGGAAGGGAGGGCCACTGGATCGGGGAACATACGCGGCGGAGCCGGAGAGCTCACCTATGACGCGAAATTTACCGTGGAGAACGCTCAGGTGATACCCGTATTTCTAAACACGAACTACGTGCTCAACGGGGACATCGATTTTAATGACGTTGATGGGCTCGTATTCAACAACGTACGTGTAAATGATGACAAACGTGGCACCGGTGTGCTCAGCGGCAACGTCGACATGAACGATTTTCAGCCGGAGAAATTCCTCGACCTTCGGCTTCGTCTTAATCGTCTTGAGTTCCTCAACAATTCCTACGACCCTGATTTTCCGTTCTACGGTCGAGTCACCGGAAGTGGCGACATCCGTCTGTTCGGACCCACCACCAAGCTGTTCCTGCAAACGGTGAGACCCATCACGGTCACCCCAAATTCGAAGCTCATCATACCGCTGTTGGATGAAACCGCAATCAACCAGCAGACCAACTTCATCAGGTTTGTGAATCAGTTCTTTGAGAACAGCGCATCTGTTGCGGAGACACCCACTCCAGGCACTTCGGCCGCAACATCCCAGGGGCGCAATTTCTACGACATCTTCCAGCTGGACCTGCAGTTTAACATGCCGCAGGACGCAGCCATCGAGTTCATTTTTGACCCTGTGACCAACGAATACCTGACTACCCGTGGTACGGGTTCGGCCAGGATCACGCTTGAAAACGCAAATCTGGGGATGTTCGGAACGTTCGACATCGACCGCGGTGAATACAACTTTGTGGGGGGAGACATCTTCTCGAAGAAGTTCAAGATCCGTCAGGGCGGCCAGGTGATCTGGGACGGGGTGGCACAGGACCCCATCATTGATGTTTCCGCATTCTTCAGTTCAAGGCCAAACTTGTCACCTTTAGGTACCGGGCGTGACGTAAGGGCACCGATCGATCTGATTTTGAATTTGAACGGCAGGATCGGTTCGCTGGAAAACGATTTTTTCTTTGCGTATCCGAGCACAAACTTTGACCAGGGATTGACGGCATCCGAACTCAACATATTGAACGGTGAAGACCAAAAACTGCTGCAGGCGACAAGCCTTTTGATCACCGGCAACTTTCTGCCCGTAAACACGGGAGGGCAGACGGATGTCAATCTGCAGAACAAAATGACACAGGCTGGCATTGGTCAGCTGCTCTCGAGCCAAATCAACTACCTGCTCAACAGCAGCCTCAGCAACTTTGACTTCGACTTGAACCTTACCGGATTTGACCAGGCGGATCTTGGAATCGGTTTGCGACTTTTTGACGACAGACTCGAGTTACGACGCGACGGTACCATTGTCGGCGATCAGACCAACATTGGCGATTTGGCTGCAACCTACAGGATAAACCGCTTCTTTTCGGTCGAAATCTTCCACCGGCAGGACATCAACTCCACGCGTGGTCTGAGTCAGGAAGGAACCGTCGATCGGGTGAACGGAGTCGGATTGCAGTATCAGGTCCAGTTCAGCTCATGGAAAAAGTTTCTGACCGACATTTGGCGGGTATTGACAGGATCTGGCAGTTGATCCGTCGGTTTTTTGTACATTCCTAACACATAATAATGGAAGAGCGTCCGGATTGGGACTGATTAAGACATGAAAAAGAAATTAAACGAGCTGGACAACAGGATCCTCGATTTTATTAAGGCACAAGAGGGGGCAAGGGTCCCGTTCGACGTTTTGGCGGCTGCACTCAAGATGGAGAGGGCCTCCGAGCAGAAGAGGCTGAAAAAATACATCATCCGCTTGGTGGCCTCCAGATACCTGAAGCGCACCCAATCCGGATTGTTGGAAATTCCCGAAGACCAGAAAGAGCTCCCGACCAAGAAGCCATCAAAACCGGCGGCATCGGTTCCAAACCTTGAGTCTGGCACCCTACAGATGAACAGGTACGGTGTTGGATTCGTCAGGTTACCCGGGATGTTGGAGGATGTGCGCATACCGCAAAAATACCTTGGCACAGCCTTGCCAGGCGATCTTGTGGAAATCCAGGTGTTTAATCGTAGGGGTCAAGACCGTATTGAGGGCAAGATCAACAGGATCGTCGATCGCGGAAGCCGGATATTTGTGGGCGATCTGATAAAACAGGGGAAAAGCCACTATATCATCGAGCCGGATCCACAGTCAGTACCCATCGAATTTTTCGTAAACGAAGAGGGGCTCAACGGCGCAGTTCATGGCGACAAGGTCTCGTTCCGGCTCAAACAGTGGGAGTACAAGGGGGGACTTCCGGAGGCGACAATCATAGAGCCACTCGGTAAGACAGGCACGAATGATGCCGAAATCTTAGCCCTGCTGGCCGGGAACCAACTCAAGAACACGTTTCCGGAGGATGTTGAGAATGTCGCCGCCAAGATTCCGAAGACGATTTCGGACGAAGTCATTGCCAAACGGAAGGACATACGCGATCTGAAGGTATTCACCATCGACCCTTTCGATGCAAAGGATTTCGATGACGCATTGAGCATCGAGGTGCTCGAAAACGGCAACTGGTATTTGGGTGTGCACATTGCCGACGTCACACATTACGTCGAACAGGGTACAGCCCTCGACGAGGAGGCTCTTTCCAGGGCAACAAGTGTCTATATGGTAGACCGAGTTATACCCATGCTCCCGGAAGTTTTAAGCAACGGCGTGTGCAGCCTGGTGCCGCACGAAGACCGACTCACGTACAGCTGTTTCATGGAGATCAACCCCGATGGAGTTGTGGTCAACTACGACATCTTGGAAACTGTGATCCACTCCAAGAGACGCTATACCTACGAAGAGGCTCAAAGCATCATCGAAGGCAAGGAAGATGCGTTTTCAGAGCAGATTGGCATTCTGGCAGAAATGACGCAAATGCTGACGCGAAAACGAATGGATGCAGGGGCCATCGACTTCGACAGCCCTGAGCCTCAGTTCAAATTGGATGAAAAGGGATGGCCGATCGAAGTATACCTCAAGGAACGCATGCTGAGTCACCGCCTCATCGAAGAGTGTATGCTTCTGGCGAACAGGACAGTCTCTGAACATATTGACAGCTTGCGAAAGACCGCCAAGAAGAAATCAAAAGACAGTTTTCCGTTCCTGTACCGAGTCCACGACAAGCCCGATCCTGAAAAGTTGATGAATGTGGCAGAACTTGTGGGACCATTGGGAATTCGTGTGAAATTTAGCATCAGTGATGTTCGACCAAAACACATCATTGACCTGCTTGAACAGGTTCGGGGTACGACATTGGAAAAGATTGTCAACGAGTTGGTGCTCAGGTCGATGGCCAAGGCAATCTACAGCCCCGACAACATTGGGCACTTTGGGTTGCATTTCGACGATTACACGCATTTTACAAGCCCGATTCGGCGATACCCGGACGTTATTGTCCACAGATTGCTCAAAGCATACAACAGAAAGGCAGCTGCCTACAGTTATGACGACCTTATTGACCTGGGTCGCCACTGCAGCGACCAGGAGAAAAGCGCGCAGAATGCAGAGCGCGACAGCGTGAAACTCAAGCAGGTCGAGTACGTGTCGAAGCACATTGGTCAGGCGTTTGATGGCGTGATCAGCGGCGTCACCGATTTTGGCATGTTCATCGTGCTCGACGAAAATTACTGTGAGGGAATGATCCGCCTGTCAGAACTAACCGACGATTTCTACGTCTATGAACCAAAGCTACACATGCTGACTGGGCGCAGAAGAGGGAAAACCCTGCGTTTGGGCGATCCCATCAGGGTCATTGTTGCCGACGTGAGCATCGAACAGAAGCAGATCTTCTTCCAGCAGGCAAAAAAATGAGCCACTTTCTGTATGACAGCGTGAAAATATCTGCATTGAGTGATCGTTCAGTACAAATAATCGGTTATCATCATACTTCTACACGATAGTAATTCCCCTGAAATGAAGTTGAATCGACTCTTACTCGCCTCTTTTGTCATCATTGCCGGCTTGATACCCACAACTGCGGACGCTCAAAACTTCTACTTCGGAAAGAACCGTATCCAATACGATTCGTTCCAGTGGCGCTACATCCAGTCGGAGCACTTCGATGTGTATTACTACGATTCCAAGAATTACTATCTGGCCAGATTCTCGGCTCAGGCGGCCGAAGCGGCATATCGTCAGATTTCCCAGGATTTCCAGCATCAGATCACCAGCCGTATACGAATCATCGTTTACGACTCCGACAACGATTTTGTGCAGACCAACGTGGTTCCGTTGCCAGACGATTCCGACAACATTCTCGGGGTTACCGATTTGTACAAGAATAGGGTCACACTTTGGTTCAGAAATAATTGGGAGGATTATCGCCAGACCTTACACCATGAGTTGATACATGCCGTCATAAACGACATGTTTTATGGCGGTTCGGT
>CAYZWQ010000098.1:0-10858 GCA_964481355.1 uncultured Chitinophagales bacterium | reverse complement strand
TATCTTCTCGCAGGAACCCTACGCCTCCTTGGCACGAACGGTGGTCGGTATTCTCAAGGACCGCGGCATGAATATCTCCACGGCCGAGAGCTGCACCGGGGGGCTCCTCGCCGGGGCCATTACCGACATCGCCGGCAGCAGCGCCGTCATCGACGGAGGCATCGTAGCCTACGCCAACCGAATCAAGGAATCGGAGCTTCAGGTTCCGTCGTCCATATTGGATGCCCACGGGGCCGTAAGCGCCCAGACCGCGCTGGCCATGGCTGAAGCTGCTGCGCGAAAATTCGGCGCCGACATCGGTGTGTCGACCACCGGTGTAGCCGGTCCCGACGGCGGGACCCCAGAAAAACCGGTCGGCACCGTGTGGATTGGATTTTGGTCCCAAGAAACCCATTTCGCGACCTTGGCCCGTCTGTTTCGCGACCGCGACGGCAATCGGATGCGCTCGGTAGGCATCGCCCTCGACATCGTTCGACGACAGCTGGACGGCATAGACCGGCTCCCCTTCGACATGCAGAGGGTGTATCCCGATTGAGATGCATCCTGCTCATAGCGACACTTGCCTTTTGGGCTTCCATGTCAGTGGCATCACATGCCCAAGAAGCTGACACGGCATCATTGAAACGCAATGTCGCATCTCCCGACACCTCGAATCACCGCCAGTTCGGTGGCATTGTGCTCGCCGCCGACAGCCTTCTGAGGTGGCAGCAGTGGAGCGGATTTGGAGAGTGGGCGTCGCGGCAACCGGGGATGGTTGCGCGCGGGTTAGGGGGCTATGGGAGAAATGCCGCGATCAGCACCACGACGCCTTTAGTGAACCACGATCGTGTTCGTTGGAACGGTGTAATCCTGAATAATCCTGCAACTGGGCAGTATAATCCGGCTGAGCTACCATTTGATCAATCGGCACGGTTGATACATTTCAACCAGGGGTCCTCGGAGTTTGCCATCGAGCCACTCGTCTATAACGTTCTGAAACCACTGACGGTTATCCGCTATGAACAGAGCAGCTACGAATACCGCAACTTGGATGGCCAGTTGGCGATGCCGGTAAACGATAGAATAATGGTTCAAGCCGCATACCAGGGGCAGAAGGACGATGGCAAATATGCGAGGTCGAACTTTGAGGGAAGGCGCACTACGGGAAACCTGCAATACAGATACAGTGACCGATGGACCGCCGATGTTTTTTGGTTGTATCAAGGAGCCGAGATGCAGGAATCGATGGGCTACGAATTCGACGATCCATCGAATTTTACGTTCGACCGATTTCGGGCGCAAGCACTATCTGGCAACACGTCCAGCATGAGGCGGTTGCTCCTTACCGGAGTGCGTCTGAGCCGAGCCGGGAATGTCTCCAACCAGAACATCACCCTTTACAGAAAACTCCACCGTCATGAATGGCGCACGGTCGACACGACGAGCATTCGGGCTCAAGAGTGGGGGCTCGCCGCACGGCATGAGGTATCGTTGGGTGATCGTCTGCATCTGAACGCGTATCTGGACGCTGCCGTAGTGTCGAATGATTTTGGCGATGCCATTGCATTTGACAGCCCACCAAACACAGTCTTCAATGTTGGATATCGGGCTCAATATGACATGGGCCCTCGGGTTGAATTCGGTTCCCAGGGTGAGCTGTCGAGCATGATAACCCGTGACGTCCACTTTCTGGATCTCTATGCCCGCCTTGGAATGTTCAAATCTGCCATGCTCACCGTAGGTCTCACAATCCGCGACGACGATCCACGCTCAGAAGGCTCCGGTTTAATAAGTCGCGGATACACTCCCATTCTGTACGCCTCGGAGTTCGATGGTTCAAGATGGTATGCTCGGGTTGGCAACCATGCCGGAATCTGGAAATACAATCTCGGCGTGCACTACACTGAATCTGTAAAATTCCCGGTGATAACGGACGGCATCATATTTGATGCGGGTCTCAACGATTATTTAGTGGCATCCGGTGAGGTAGAGCGCAACAGTGACCGTACGGAGTTTAGCATTGGCTATACTGCATCAGACTTGGTCCGGCAGAACATTGAGCAGCGCATCCATGTCGGCGGCTATCTGAAGGGATATGCATTCAATCGGGCCGCCTACTTGAAGGGAGGGGCGGTGTTTTATGCCTCCATAAACGAATCGCTGAGTAAATCCTACATGCCTGAGTTTGGTCTTTGGATTCACGGTCGTGATTTTGGTGCCATTCCTGATCACCACAGGCTCGACTTGGAATTTGCGGCACGGGTACGGAGCATGATACTTACGGGCCGCGTAGAGAATGCATTGGACGGATGGACACAAAAAGGTTATTTTCAGACGTTACCTTATCCGATGCCGGGGCGCCGCTTTCGCCTCGGTCTGATAGTTCACTTCCGTGACTGACCCAAAAAACTCATGAGCTTCGCATACGTCGTAAAGGAAGGTGTTGCCGGCTTCAGCCGGGCCCGCCTAAGCACCATCACCGCCATCACGGCCCTCACGTTGGCCGTGCTGCTTATCGGTGTTCTCATACGGGTCGCATTCAGCGCCTATGAGGTTGCCCAGTCGATGCGCGGCATGGTGGAGGTAGAGGTGTTTCTGAAAGATGTGAACGACGATGAGGCGAACGGCATCAGGCGTGCCATTGAAGCACGTGGTATGACCACCGACATAAGCTATATCAGCAAAGACAGTGCAGCCGCCGTTTTCAGGGAAGAATTTGGTGAAGAGGGGGCTGCATTGGCCGACCTGAAATTTCTTCCTGCGTCGTTCAAGCTCAGAATCAGGGAGGACTACCCGCTCGACAGCATCAATGTCCAGCTTGCCTGGCTAAGTGGTGTGTCCGGAGTAGATGAAGTGACGTTCAACCAACAACTCCTCGAGGTTTTGGAGTCGCGCATCAATACCGTGGTGCTCGTAGGCGGCTCGCTTGGGGCCTTCGTCATGTTGGTGTCGCTGTTCTTGGTGTACAATACGATCCGACTCACCATTTACGCCCGTAAGCGCCTCATCAAGGCAATGAAGCTCGTCGGAGCGACGAATGCGTTCATTCGCAGGCCCTTTCTGGTCGAGGGTTTGATTCAGGGTATGGTGAGTGCCATGATCTCCGTGGGATTGTTGTTGGCCATTTTCAACTGGCTGCTGCCGACCTGGGTGCCTCAGATGGCCTACTTCGGGTGGCCGTGGGGAAGTCCGGTGATGCTGGTGTCCCTCATGGTGCTGCTCGCCCTTGGGATGGGATGGCTGGGCAGCAACCTCGCTGCCCGCAAGTTCATCAGGGAGACGTCAGTCGCCTGATGTGAGCTCTCGTTTGATGCCCGGCTTGTTCGTGTTCTTAATGGTGCATGTCTCCGGGTCGCTGCAGGTGCCGTAAAAGTGCAGCGAGTGGCTGTTGATCTGAAATCCGTGTATCCGCTCCATCAGCGTTTTAATCTCGTGGATGCGCGGGTCACAAAATTCCAGCACGGATCCGCACTCCTTGCAAATGATGTGGTCATGCTGTTGGTAGGCATAGGCCCTCTCGTAATAGGACTGGTTTTGGCCAAACTGGTGGCGCTGCACCAATCCGCATTCGACCAGCAGCTCGAGTGTGTTGTAAACCGTTGCCCTCGAAACCCTTGAACCGGTATTTTTCATCTTGAAATAGATGTCGTCAGCATCGAAGTGCCCGCTGTTCCTGTAGATTTCCTCAAGCACCATGAAGCGCTCTGGAGTCTGCCTGTGCCCGTTTTCTTTGAGGAAGCTCCTGAAGATCTCTCTGACTTCGAAGATGGTGTCTTCGTTATGATGTTGTGTCATATCGGTAGAATTCCGTTTATTTAGATTCAAAATAAGCAAACGAAATCAGTTTTATTTTGCTTTTCGGTATTATGCGATGCCGAAGCACGCACATGGAAGCGCTACCCGAACGAAACATCCCCAAATTTACGCCTATGTCGATTGTAGTACCATTCAGCACCGTCCCCCAGCTTTTCCTAAACCTGAGCAACCATTATTCCGGCAAGGGAAAGACGGCATTTGCATATAAGCCCAAAGGGGAGAACACCTATAAACCCATCCTGTGGGATGAGTTCATCGGCGACGTGATGTCGATGGCAAGCTGGATGCGCAACCATGGGCTCAACCCTGGCGACCGTGTGGCGATACTTGCCGAGAACCGCTATGAATGGGCCGTCTGCGACATGGCCATGCAGCTCTTGGGATGTGTGAATGTGGGCTTGTATCCGAGCCTGCCCGCAAACCAGGTGGAGTACATCATGCAGGACAGCAACTCGAAGATATTGTTTGTGTCGTCGGGCATCCAGCTGAAGAAGGCCGTTGAGATTTTTGACGCATGTCCCGATTTGACGACTGTGGTGGCCTACGACGATGCGACAAACAAGGAGCACATGGCAATGCCGTACGTGACGCGTTACCAGGATGCCATCAACGGGGGCCAGGCGCTGGTCAACAAAATGACTGACGGCATCAACGAAACGGCAAAAGCCGTCAAACCCGACGATCTGTGCACGCTCATTTATACATCAGGGACCACCGGTCTGCAAAAAGGCGTAATGCTCACCCATGGAAATATTTGCGAAAACATCAATCACACGGTGAAGCTGATCCAGATCGACGATTCAGACCGTACGCTGTCGTTTTTGCCCTTATGCCACAGCTTTGAGCGCGTGGCGGGGTACTATGCCATGATGGCCTGCGGTGCCGAGATTTTCTATGCCGAGAGTGTCGAAACGGTTTCGAAGAACCTGGGCGAGTGCCACCCGACCATCGTGGTGAGCGTTCCGCGCCTGTTCGAGAGGATTTACGGACTCGTGGCACGCAGCATCGAGGAGGGCTCGCCGATCAAAAAGCGCATATTCAAATGGGCGGTTGGTGTCGGCAAGCAGTATGCTTCCGGCAAACGTGGCCTCGTGTCGGCGCAGCACGCATTGGCCGACCGTCTGGTTTTTTCAAAGCTGCGCCAGCGTACAGGGGGCAAGATCAAGTACTTTGTGAGCGGCGGTGCCGCTCTTCCCGTCGATGTTGGGAATTTCTTCACGTCTGCAGGGCTTAAGATCATCGAAGGATACGGTCTGACGGAGACATCCCCGGTTATTTCGGCGAACACGTTCGCGAATCCCCGGATCGGAACCGTTGGTCAGGTGATCACGGGTGTGACGGTTGCCATTCAGCGACTGAGCGACAACAAGATCGTGGCCCAGCTCTCCGGAGAACAGTATCCGTCGGATCTCGACAGCGAAGAGGGCGAAATCCTGTGCAAGGGCCACAACGTGATGAAGGGGTACTGGAACAAGCCTGAAGCGACCGCCGAGGTCATGGATGCCGACGGTTGGTTCCATACGGGCGACATCGGCAGGTTCAACAAGGGGAATCTCCAGATTACCGACCGACTCAAGCACATGATCGTAAATGCCGGAGGCAAGAACATCTATCCGGGTCCGATTGAAGATCTTCTGAAGACAATTCCATACATCGAACAGGCCGTTTTGTTGGGCGAAAAGCAGAATTTCATGTCTGCCCTTATTGTCCCCGATTATGACGCGCTCAAGATCTGGGCACGCCACCAGTCGCTGTCGTACACCGACGAACGCGATCTGCTTTCGAAGCCTGAGGTGAAATCGCTCTATGACAAGGAAATCAAGCAGCTCAGCAAAACCCTAGCCTCCCACGAAAAGATCAGGGACTTCAGGATCATTCCGGATCCGTTCAGCATCGAGGGAGGAGAAATGACACCCACCCTCAAGGTGAAGCGCCGGGTGATTGAGAGCAAGTATGCCGACCTCATCAAGGAAATCTACGCCTCAGATCTCAAGGATTGACGGAGCTTTTTTCTTTTTGCGGCGCTTGCGGATTTTCCACAGGTAGACAAATACCAGGGTGGAGTATGCCGAGCAGCCGAAGAACATGATCGTGCGCAGCGTCTGTGACAGGGACGGCAACCTGCCCAGCTGGATGGACTCGATCAGGTCCATGAAGCCGGCCCATGTAGTAAGTGCGCACAGCAGTCCCACAAAGAACGCAAACCGTAGCCAAAGTTTGTGCCTTTTCTCGTTTCTGGACCACCGCCCAAGAAAGAACAGCGGAATTCCAAATATGAGGGGTATCAGCGACAGGAACGACAACATACCGGAACCGAAGTAGCCGCCTATCCCAAAAAGTGTGATCACAATTCCGATCTGAATCGTCAGAGTGGATATTCGATCGCGGTTCATGATGTTCGTAACCCCATCCATTACAACGAGATATGCTTTTGCATGCAAATTATGGATTTGCTTATTACTCCTACAATGGCGTTATTTCTTTGCAGCCGATGCAATTGGCCGCCGGCAACACCTCCCGATGGCAAGCTACACGTTTTTTTAATTCAATTACAGACTGAGATGAAGTTCGTACTCCTGTTTCTTGTGATGATCATGTTAAATGTCTCTGCCATGGCGCAATCAGGCGCATCATATCCGCCAAAGGAGGAGTTTCGTGCTGCATGGATCGCGACGGTATTCAAACTCGACTGGCCTAGGGGCGTGGGCACCGAAGCAAACAAGCAGTCGCTGCTAGCCTTGCTCGACAACGCCAAGGCGAACGGATTCAATGCGGTGCTGTTTCAGATCAGAACGGAGGCGGACGCATTCTACGACTCACCCTATGAGCCGTGGAGCTTTTATTTGACGGGACAACAGGGCAAGGCCCCCGAGCCGTATTGGGATCCGCTTGAGTTTGCCGTCGAGGAGGCGCACAAACGGGGGCTGGAGCTGCATGCCTGGTTCAACCCATACAGGGCGGAGTCAATTACTGGTCAGCATACGCTCGATCCGAACCATATTGTCAACACTCAGCCCGACTGGTGGCTGGAGTTTCCAAGATCGGCAAGTCAGGATTTCAAGATGTTGAATCCCGGCATACCGGAGGTGCGCGAATATGTCACGAAAATTGTGATGGACGTGGTGCGTCGCTATGACATCGACGGCGTGCAGTTCGACGACTATTTCTATCCGTATCCGGTGTCGGGTCGTCTGCCGTCCGGTATCAGGCCATCTGATGATGCCGAGCAGTTTGCGGCCGATCCACGTGGTTTTCCCGATGTGGGGTCGTGGCGCCGCGACAATGTGAACATTTTCGTAAAGATGGTGCACGACAGCATCAAGGCGGTAAAGCCGTGGGTTACGTACGGCATCAGTCCGTTCGGAATCTGGCGCAGCGGCGTTCCGGGCGGCATTGTCGGTCTTGATGCCTGGCGCGACATCTATGCCGACGCTCCGGCTTGGACGGCCGGTCAGTACGTGGATTATTTGGCTCCGCAGCTCTATTGGAATTTCGGCGGTGGGCAGGACTATGCAAAACTTGCGCCTTGGTGGGGGACCAGGGCAAATGGCCGCCACATCTACATCGGTCAGGCAATTTACCGTAATTTTCCAGCGGCGGATATTGGCAGACAGGTGCGTCTGAATCGAGATTTGGCTGCCATTCAGGGCAGCATCTTCTTCAGGGCCGAAATGCTCCTCACGAATTATTTCTCCTATCGCGACACCCTCAGAACCTACTATTACACCAAGCCGGCGTTAAATCCAGCGCGGGGGTGGAGTCGTCCGGCGGGCTCAAGTCCCGGAGTGCCCGCCCTTGTTCAAGTCAAGCCGAGCCTTACTGGACCCGTCGTGAGCTGGTACGAGCCACAATGGCAGGAATACGCGAATGGAACCCAGCTTCCCAACAAGCAGTATGCCGTTTACCGGTATGCACAAGGCGAGGCGTTCGACATCAACAGCACAGAGCATTTGCTTGCACTGGTGCCTGCCAGCAAGGAGGGCTTTTCGCAGCTGAGTTACAACGACAGATCGGGGGAGCTGGGGGTATTCTAAAATTATGTAGTAACGACCGTAGACAGGACGGGTGCGGAAAGTGCACCCGCGCCGGCGGTTGGGATTGTGTTCACGGACCTCGACGAGGTGCTCGCCGATGTGCCGGAGAGTTACGTTTTGAAGCAGAACTACCCAAACCCATTCAATCCGACGACAGTTATTGAGTTCAGCGTTCCAAAATCGCAACACATAACATTACAGGTTTATAACATGCTCGGTCAGAGGGTCGCAACCTTGCAGGATGGTTTCGTTGCGAGTGGGAGTCACCGGGTCGATTTTGACGCCAGAAGGCTTGCAAGCGGCGTTTATGTGTACCAATTGCAGGCTGGTGCAACGGTGTTGTCAAAGAAAATGACCATACTTCAATAGAGCCACTTCCTGACAAAAGGCGCACCAGATTGGCGTCTCGGTTAAAAAGCGACGTCGATTTGAATGGAACGGGTGCCTGTTTGGTCTGTGTTTGCTCAAAGCACTATACTTAAAGTCGATACATGTGTCCAATTCTTAAATTTTATTAACACGGAAGAGAGTAAAATTGGCGAATTATAAAACATTGTAACACAAATAAACGATGACATTGGAGGATATTTGAAACCGTATCAAAATGCCACCCATTCGGTTCCAAAATGCTCCAACATATTTTCTTATCCGTTGCTAAGAACTGCGACATTCTTAAGCGACCAAACCTCGTATACACGTTCATTCTGGCTGTAGTTCTTCTTGTGACCCCAACGGCCGTTTCGTTTGCATCCCCTGCAGAGACGGTGGCTGAAGATCGTAACATCATTGTTGTCACTGTGCCATTCCCGTCAGGATTCATTGGTACCATTGGGAATAACAACAATAAAGCTGATGACGTTACATCATTTGCAACATTGGGCATTCAAGCTTTTGCATTCAGTCAGATGAATGAAACTGGCCAATTTGAGCTTCAGGGATTGCAGGGAAATGATTTATTAGGCGGCATTCGAATAATTACACAGGATGGTCAAGTAATTGACGTTTATGGACAAATCAATTGGCGCATGCCAAACGGTGGCAATGTAGAGGGCTTTGGGTTTATTCCAGACATCAACACTCCTGACATTTCATTTACTTACGGCAACAATCAGACTTTCACCATCTCCAACACGAGCAACTTTGGACTTGTCAAGATCGGTGCAGTGTTCAATTTCAACGATGGGGATGATATTAGTGGAAATGCAGCATCTGTAAATTCTTTGCTGGCAGAACTCAATCAATACCTTGACGACGTCAACAATGACCCAAACAAGCCAATCGGTCCTGTGACGGTCAATTTTCTGACCACGCCCGACACCACGCCCACCGTCACTGGAACCGTGACACTGCAAAATGGCGAAAGTTTGGGAGTGATCATCAACGGGTTTTACTACACGGCTTCCAACGGTTTGGTTGTCAACAACGGCACGTGGTCAATCACTATTCCTAATGATAAGGCGTTGACGGTGAACACCACCTATGACGTCACGGCTACCATTATCAGTGCTTTAGGTCTTACGCTCACCGACATAACTTCAGGTGAATTGACCATTGTGCCTCCTGATGTCACACCACCGGCTATCACAGGTCCTTCGGGGGTGCAGGGTGCAGCCACAGATCTCAAGGAAGTTCCTGACGCAACCACCCCCGTGCACACATTTACGGCCAATGAGGCAGTTACTTGGACTCTTGAGGGAGCAGATGCTGCCAAGTTCACCATTAACCCGAACGGCAGCCTCAGTTTCATCGATCCGCCGAGCTATGACAATCCCACCGATGTTGGCGGCACTGCCGGCGACAACGACTACATCGTGGTTGTGCGTGCCACTGACCTTCAGGGCAACACCAGTATCATGACGGTAACGGTGCGCGTGACCCCGGTGGCTGATGTGTCGGTGTCGAAGGTTCTCACGACGGCCGGTCCGTTCAATGTCGGTCAGGAGGTGACGTATGAGATCACGGTATCGAATGCGGGTCCGTCGGCGGCTCTGTCGGTGGTAATTTCCGACACTCCGACCAATCTGACCGTAACGGGTGTCTCGGGAACTGGATCTGTTTCGTCCTGCGCGTCCTTTCCGTGCAACATACCTGCCTTGGGGAGCGGCACTAGTGGCGTCATCACCGTTACTGCCACCATCAATGCGGCTGGCTCATTTTCGAATGCGGCAGCGATCAGCACGACCAGCCAAGATCCAGACCTGGACAATAATGATACTGAGACGGATCCAGAAGAGGCTTTTGATGAAGCCGATTTAGTGACGGTGAAGACGCTGCAGTTGGGCAGTTCAACTCCCGGTGTTGGCCAGTCTGTCACATTTTCGATTACAGTTACTAACAACGGCCCAGGCGATGCCACGAATATTTCGTTGATCGACCAGATACCTGCCGGATTGGCGTACACGGGCCATACTGCCAGTGACGGCACGTATATTTCGGGTACGGGCGTTTGGAGCGGGTTCAATCTTGCCTCCGGCGATTTTGCCGTGCTCCAGTTGACGGCAACGGTTGATCCAGGCACCGAGGGCCAGACCATTACAAACACTTCGACTGCCGCCACCTCGGATCAGACGGATCCGACCTCAGACGGGAATGATTTAAGTGAGGGTGTGACGGTACCGGCGCAGTCGGACCTGTCGATCACCAAGCAGGCCTCCAGCCAGACCCCGGCCGTGGGCTCGACGGTCACCTTCACGCTGACGGCGGCCAACGCCGGTCCGAGCGCCGCCACGGGCGTGGTGGTGAACGACCTTCTGCCGTCGGGCTACGCGTATGTCTCCGACAACGGCTCGGGCGCCTACGTTCCGGGCACGGGCGTGTGGACGGTCGGCAACCTGGCCAACGCCGGTCAGGCGAGCCTTGAAATCGTGGCCACGGTGCTGGCCACGGGCGACTACGCGAACACGGCCACGATCGGCGGTGACCAGGCCGATCCGCAGGCCGACAACAACGAGGACAGCTCCACGCCGGTCCCTGTGGCGCAGTCGGACCTGTCGATCACCAAGCAGGCCTCCAGCCAGACCCCGGCCGTG
>CAYZWQ010000097.1:0-10874 GCA_964481355.1 uncultured Chitinophagales bacterium | reverse complement strand
CACGCACCGGCGAGTGCTCAGCCAGCTGGGCTTCCTTTACGATGTCGCGGTACCATTGGGAGTAGTCGGAGTCGCGCGCGGTGATATTCTTAGCCATAGGGGGTGTTAAAGCTCGTTTTGATGATGAAATTGATCCCCAAAGATACCATTTTGTTCCCAAAGGTGTTATCTTTGGAGTCTGTTATCGGTTATCGGTTATCGGTTATCGGTTATCGGTTATCGGTTATCAGTTATCAGTTATCAGTTATCAGTTATCGGTTATCGGTTATCGGTTATCGGTTATTAGTTAACTGTCTCCTTTCGATAACCGATAACCGATAACTGACACGGCGAGGTAGCTCAGACGGTTAGAGCGTAGGATTCATAACCCTAAGGTCGGCGGTTCGATTCCGCTCCTCGCTACGAAGAAGCACTGAATGCTGATACAAAGCCCATCCGGAAACGGTGGGCTTTTTTTGTCACCAATCCAAAATAACCTTCCCGCACTGGCCCGAGAGCATGGCGTCGAAGCCCTTCTGGAAGTCGTCGATGTGGAAGCGGTGGGTGATGACGGGGCTCAAATCGAGCCCGCTCTGCAGCATGCTGGTCATCTTGTACCAGGTCTCGTACATTTCGCGGCCGTAGATGCCCTTGAGCTCCAGGCCTTTGAAGATGACTTTGTTCCAGTCGATGGCGATGTCCCTCGACGGAATGCCCAGCAGGGCGATCTTTGCACCGTTGCGGGTTACGCGCAGCATATCCTGGAAGGCGCTCTCGGCACCCGACATCTCGAGTACCACGTCGAAACCTTCGGTCATGCCGATCGATTTCATGACATCCTCGATCGTCTCATCCATCACGTTCACAGCCCGGGTGGCGCCCATCTTCCTTGCCAGGTCGAGCCTGTACGGATTGATGTCGGTGATCACCACATGCCTTGCGCCGACATGACGACAGATGGCCACGGCCATGATGCCAATCGGACCTGCCCCGGTAATCAGAACATCCTCGCCGGTGAGGTCGAACGACAGGGCCGTATGAACGGCGTTGCCGAAGGGATCGAAGATTGCGGCCAGATCGTCGGAGATATCGTCAGGGATAGGGAACACGTTGCTGGCTGGCAGTACAAAATACTCGGCGAAACTTCCCGCCTTGTGATAGCCGATGCCCACGGTGTTCGGACACAAATGACGCTTGCCGGCACGGCAGTTGCGGCAGTGTCCGCACACGAGGTGTCCTTCGCCCGACACACGCTGCCCAATATCCAAATGCTTGACTTCCGACCCCGTCGCTGCCACGGTGCCGACGTATTCATGGCCGACCACAAGCGGGACGGGCACGTTCTTTTGGGCCCAGTTGTCCCACTTGTAGATGTGCACGTCGGTGCCGCAGATCGAGCTCTTCTTGATCTTGATGAGCACGTCATTCGGACCCACCTCAGGAACCGGTGCGTCGTGCACCATCCAGATACCTTCTTCGGCTTTCAGCTTCGATAGGGCCTTCATGGTCGATTTCATGCGTGGGCTCCTTTCAGAACGCCAAGTTCGCGACCGACTTCGGCGAAGGCGGCGATGGCTTTGTCGAGATGCTCACGGCTGTGCGCACACGACATCTGGGTGCGGATGCGAGCCTTGCCCTGTGGAACCACGGGGTAGGAGAACCCGATCACATACACCCCGCGCTTGAGCATTTCGTCGGCAAAGCGTCCGGCCAGCGTGGCATCATAAAGCATGACGGGGATGATGGCATGCTCACCCGGCTGCAGGTCGAAGCCGAGCGCGTTCATCTGCTCGCGGAAGTAGGCGCTGTTGCTGCGGAGCTGCTCACGCATGGCGTTGCCGTCGCGCTCGAGCAGGTCGAACACCGCCAATGAAGCCGCTGTGATGGTAGGTGCAAGTGTGTTCGAGAACAGATAGGGACGCGAACGCTGACGCAGGTATTCCACGATCTGTTTGCGTCCGGACGTGTAGCCGCCCGATGCGCCGCCCAAGGCCTTGCCGAGGGTGCCAGTGATGATGTCGACCCGGTCGGCCACCCCGAAATGGTCCGGAGTGCCACCACCATTGGGTCCAACGAAGCCGATGGCGTGGCTGTCGTCGACCATCACCATGGCGTCGTATTTGTCGGCCAGGTCGCAGATGGCGGGCAGGTTGGCTAAGTAGCCGTCCATCGAGAACACGCCGTCGGTGGCGATGAGTCGGAAGCGGGCATCTTGCGATTCTTGCAGGCAGCGCTCCAAGTCGGCCATGTCGCTGTTGCGGTAGCGGAAGCGTGCGGCCTTCGACAGACGCACCCCGTCGATGATGCTCGCGTGGTTCAATTCGTCGCTGATGATGGCATCCTCGGCTCCCAGGAGGGTTTCAAATAGGCCCGCGTTGGCATCGAAGCACGACGAATACAGGATGGTGTCCTCCTGACCGACGAACTCGGAGATCTTCCGCTCGAGCTGCTTGTGAAGGTCGAGAGTGCCGCAGATGAATCGCACCGACGCCATTCCGTAGCCATATTGGTCCAGCGATGCATGGGCCGCCTCTATCAATACCGGGCTGTCGGCCAGCCCGAGGTAGTTGTTGGCGCAGAAGTTCAGGACGTGATTGCCCGGTTCGACCGTGATGTCGGCTCGCTGGGGCGACGTGATCACGCGCTCGGGTTTGTAGAGTCCGGCGTCTCTGATCGATTTGATTTCGGTTTCGAGGTGCTGCAGGAGGGAGCTGGCCATGGATCCGTACTTGATGTGGAAGTTCAAACAATTCTGCTCCAAAAATACGACTTTATGGGGACTATGGACATCATGATTTGGTAAGTCCCCGTTCGGTCTCAATTTCATCAAGGGCGATTTAGACTCGTAGTAAACCGAGGCAATTTCGGTATCATTACCATCAATGTATTTGAAACGATGCCAGCTTTTGGAGGATTATGAAGGTTACACTGCTACTGTCTGTTCTTTCACTCATTTTTATCTCAGTTGTTTACGCCCAAGATGTTACCGTGACCGGACGCGTCACCATTGTCGGCAGTGGCGATCCCTTGCCGTTGGTGAACATCCGCGTTGACGGCACCCTTCGCGGTACTGTTACCGATGCGAACGGCGACTACCGAATCGTGCTGCAACCGGGAGAGAACATCCTCATCTTCAGTTATACGGGATTCATTACGGCCCGCATTGACGTCGGCGGACGCAATCGAATCGATGTGGCTCTATCGCCGCAGATCAGCAACCTCAACGATGTCGTTGTCACCGCTTTTGGCATCGAACGGGAAAAACGTGCATTGGGATACACCGTCCAGGATGTTGGATCAGCTGATATCGCCCGAACGGGGAGCAACAACCTGATCGATGCGCTTCAGGGTCAGGTTGCAGGGGTACAGATAAGCAGGGGTGGAGGTGGAGCTGGTCAAGGCAGCCAGATTTTCATCCGTGGACTCAACTCCATCGATCCAACCGCCGACAACCAACCGCTTTTTGTGGTCGACGGTGTGCCGATCGACAATACCACAGTTGAAAGTTATGGGCGTGTGCGCGGTATGTCGAACAGGGCGATGGATTTGAACCCCGACGACATCGCGTCGATATCCGTGCTGCGCAGCGCGCCGGCGGTTGCCCTATATGGTGTGCGTGCAGCAAATGGCGCCGTCATTATCACCACCAAGCAGGGATCGCCGGGCGAAGTTCAAGTCAATTTTACACACAGCATCAGCCGCGACGATGTGATCAATCGACCCGACTATCAGGATGTGTATGGCCAAGGATTTGCCTTCCAATATGATCCCACGAACTCGGTTTTTGGCGCATGGGGGGCAAAACATGAGGACATTCGCGCCATCAACCCAGATGCCGCCTATTACAACAATTGGAAGAATGCGATGCAGGTCGGCACCAGTGTGAACAATGCGATCAATATTTCGGGCGGCTCGCAGAATACCACGTTTTATACGTCGCTGTCCGACTCCCGAAACCGTGGGGTCATCCCAAATAACGACTGGAAACGCACATCTGTACGCTTGTCTGGACAAGCCACTAGGGGCGCCATGAATTTCGGGGCCTCTGCAAATATCATCAACTCGGGGGGTAACCGTGTTCCATTCGTTAATTTCATGGAGCGCTTGTCGTATTGGTCGACCAATGCCGACGTCACCGATTGGCGATTTGACGATGGCAGACACAAGTCGTCGGTGGCCGGTGTTGCCGGACCAGGTACTGGTGGCGGGCGTAACCCAATGTATGATGCGTATACGAACACCTATCAAGATGATGTAAATCGTCTGATCGGAAACCTGAATCTGGGATATGTGTTCACCGACTGGCTCACCGTAGAGTATCGCTTGGGAGTGGACACCTATATCGACGAGCGCACCGAGGTTGAACCGGGTCCATTGGGTATTGCCAACGAGTTTGTGTGGAGTCTGGTCAATGGATTTCGTGATGAGGTTCGGCTGTCGAGTCGTGACCTAAGCTCTAATGTGTCGTTTCTCCTAAAGCAAAAGCCAAACGACAATATTACGATTGAATCGCGTTTTGGCAGCGACATCTTCGACCGAGAAACGAATCTAGTGAGAGCATATGGCGAAAACTTCAATGTTCCAAGTTTCAGCCATTTGAGTAATGCTACAACAGTGCGGGTCGCTCAGCAGCAGACACAACGCCGACTGGTAGGCGTGTATGGCGATATTTCGGCCGACTGGCAAAATATTGTATATCTGAACATTACCGGTCGCAACGACTGGACATCCACTCTCGACAAAGATAACCGTTCGTTCTTTTATCCCTCTGTGAGCCTGGGCTTTGTGTTCAGCGATTTGGTTGATCTACCCGAATACGTGACGTACAGTAAATTCCGCGCTTCATTTGCGCAGGTGGGTAAGGACGCCCCGCCCTATGCGTTGAATTCGGTTTATGTGTCGCCGACCGAGTATCCCATCGACGGTCTGCGCGGCTTCACGCGCAGCCCTCGCCTGGCTTCGCCGGGGCTTAAGCCAGAGCGTACATCGTCGAGCGAAATTGGTCTCGATCTGCGGTTCTTCGATAACCGCATTGGCTTTGATTTGAGTGTATACAAGTCGAACAGCAAGGATATGATCATTCCGGTGCCGGTCTCGAATGCCACGGGCTACTCGGTGCTTACTACCAACGCGGGTGAGATCGAGAACCGCGGTGTGGAATTGAGCCTTAGGGCCGAGCCCGTGAATCGTGGCGATTTCAGATGGATGCTTTCTTCCAACTTTACGAAAAATCATAATGAAGTGATTTCGATCCGCGAAGGCGTCGATGCAATTTTTCTGGGCGACATCGCCGCCTATCTGAACCGTCCGTTTATGCAGCTCGTGCCTGGGCAGTCGTATGGAGCTATCTGGGGCAGCAGTTATGCACGATATTATGGTCCGGGGGAATCACCCAAAGATCCAAGAGTTCTAGAGAAGGACAGACCCGTGCTCATTGGAGCCAATGGTTTTCCTGTAATCGACACACAGGCTAAAATCGTGGGCGATGCCACTCCCGATTGGTCGATGAACATGAACAACCAATGGGTGTACCGTAACTGGGATCTGAACGTCAATCTGGATCTGGTGATGGGCATTCATAAGTACAACAAACTGGATCAATGGGATTCAGCCTTTGGTCACACCACGAAGACGCTCAACCGTGAGGATCATGTTGTATTCGATGGTCTTACCGCCAATGGGGCGAGGAACACCAAGGAGGTTTGGTTGGGGCAGGGGGTTGATCCAAAAACCGGAATCGATTACGGTGCCGGCTATCATCGCAACGTGTATCGCGCTGCTGTTGAGCAGTCGGTCGAAGACGCATCCTACCTGAAAATCCGCAGCTTGAGTGTGGGTTACATGTTGAGCAAGGCTGATGTAGAGCAGTTGCCGATCCAATCGCTGAAAGTAAGCCTGATGGCGAATAACATCCTTTTATGGACCCCCTTCTCGCAATACGATCCGGAGGCCTTTGTAAGCTCAGGAAGCAACCTGATCGGGCTTGTGGATCTTGCATATCCCGGGACGCGTAGCCTCATGCTGTCATTCAATCTGTCATTTTAATCCGGGGAGTACCAATATCATGAAAAACACCTTCAAATTACTCCCTGTTTTACTGTTGGTCACAATCTTGTTTGTGAGCTGCGAGGAGTTCCTGGATGTCAACACCGATCCGAATAATCCACCTACTGCTCCGATCGATGGACTATTGGTACGCACAACCCTCGAAACGGGTCGAAACACGTATCGCGTCGGCGAGGTAACGTCATCGTTTGTGCAGTATCTTGCATCGCCGAATCCAGCCTATGGTCCCGATATTCACGATAATATTTCGTACGGCACCATCTGGTCGTCGTTATATGGTGTTCTGGGCGATCTCGCTGATTTAAGAGCGCAGGCTGAGCAGCAGAACGCACCGCACTACGCCGGTGTGGGCAAAGTTCTCACCGCGTACAACCTGAGTTTGTTGGTGAACATGTTCGGTGATGTGCCCTATTCGGAGGCGCTCTTTGGTACTACGCTGAACCCCAAATATGACGCATCGTCCGATATCTATGTCGAAATCCTCAGGTTGCTCGACCAGGCGGTCGTCGATTTGCAATCTCCTGCATCGACATCATCTCCCGGGCAATCCGATCTGATCTTTCGGGGTGATCGCCAGAAATGGTTGCGTACGGCGCATGCACTGAGGGCACGATATCTTAATCATTACAGCAAGACAAGCTCGTATAATCCAGCCGCGGTGCTCGCAGCTGTCGACCAGGCGTTTCGCAACTCAGAGGATGATTTTCAGCTGTCGTTCTTCAATGAGGGGCTTACGACTCAAAATCCATGGTACAGGGTTGCGGTGCTCAATGCAGGCCTGAATTTGGGAGGATGGTTTTCGACGCAGCTGATCAACCACATGAACGGCACCACTTACGGAGTGTTTGATCCACGTTTGCCACTCATTGCGAATCCAGTCACGAATCCTGACTTTCCGGCGATTATTGGAGACTATGTCGGCACTCGCAATGGAGCCGGACGCGGTGCGGTTCCATCGGTCGGCGTGAGGGCGGTGCTGATTGTTGGCTCCTTCTACAGCGCAAGTGCAACCTCGCCAGTTGAGATGGCGACCTACGCCGAGCTTAAGTTCATCGAAGCCGAAGCGGCGCTTTCCGTGAACCCTGCCCGATCTGCCGCGGCCTACGAGGCAGGGATCAAAGCGCATATGGCTAAGTTGGGTGTGAGCCAAGGTGAAATCAATTCGTATTGGGCAACCACCGAGGTTTCGACTCAAATCAACCGTGCCAAGATCATGAAGGAAAAGTATGTCGCCATACTCCTCAATCCGGAGGCGTGGAACGATGCTCGACGGTTCAATTACCAGTACACAGGCTTTGAGCTGCCTGCAAATCACAACCCGGCACTGAACGGACAGATGCTAAGGCGTGTTAGATATCCTGACTCAGAGTTCCAACGTAACGCTTTGAAAGTACCTCAAAGGACCATGTTGGATCGGGTATTCTGGGATATTCCTTAACATGACCAAAAACAATGTCCAGTATTATTATGGTGACCGGCGGAACCGGTTATGTCGGATCGTGGATCGTCAAGAAACTGCTCGAGGCAGGATATACCGTGCGGATGACGGTACGCGAAAAGAGTCGCACATCAAAGTACGCCGCCCTTCAGGAGATTGCTGACAAGTCGACGGGATCGCTCGAACTTTGGGAGGCCGACCTGCTCGTTCCCGGTAGCTTCGATGCGGCCGCGAAGGGCAGCGACGCCATCATGCACGTAGCATCACCGTTCATGATCAAAGTGAGCGATCCACAGAAGGAGCTCGTCGACCCGGCACTCGAAGGCACCCGCAATGTTCTCTCGGCGGCATCAAAGTCGGGCACAGTTCGCAAGGTAGTGCTGACCTCGAGTGTGGCGGCCGTGCATGGCGACAATGCCGACATGGCCGAACAGGGACTCATTTCATTCAATGAGGAGTCGTTTAATACCACCAGTTCGCTGCATCACTCGCCCTATTCCTATTCCAAAGTGCTCGCCGAGAAGGAGGCTTGGGCTATCGCCGATTCGCAGAATTCCTGGAAGCTCGTAGTGATGAATCCGTCGTTGGTGTTGGGTCCGCCGTTGATGGCAGACTCAGCCTCGGGCAGCTTCACCATCATGCTGGACATCCTCGGAGGAAAATACAAATTTGGCGCGCCCGACATCCGGTTTGGATATGTGGACGTCCGCGACGTGGCGGATGCCCATCTGATTGCGCTAGAGCAAGACACGGCATTCGGACGCTATATCCTGGCCGAGCGAACCGGCGGCATCATCGAAATCACCGACATGATACGTGCTGCATTTGGAGACAAGTACAAGACGCCGAAGGGACTGGTCCCCAAGTGGTCGATGTACCTGGTGGCTCCATTTGTTGGACTGAAATGGTCCTTCATCCGCCGAAGTGTGGGTCATTCTTTAGAGCTTGACACCGAGAAGAGCCGTAACCAGCTCGGGCTGCGCTACACTCCACTTGAGGTGACAGTAAACGACATGGTAGCAGCCATGGAGGAATTGGGTCTCGTCTAGCAGAATGACAACTTGTTGGATTTTAACATGACTCGGTGAACTAACTTTATATTTGCATTTGAATACTTTAATAATTCAATAACCAAGCAACATTAGGTTCTGAGTGGTTTCTAGTTTTGGCAAAAAAACAGTAGGTTTACTAATCTATAAAAGCGTAAACCACTCTCTGTTTCGGCTATGGCGGTAACCCTACGCCAATGGCTGGCTAACCAAACCAAATCTATGCGAATCCGATTTGTTGCAAAAAGTGCAATCATTTTTACGTGCATCTTTTTTGGCGTGGCCATTCGTGCACTATCTCAGGCGCCACAGATCAAACTCAACGCATATGGCCATCAAGAATACACCCTTGAAAAGGTTGATGACCCAAATTCGTATTTCACTGTAGGTGAGCATGCCTTTTTTTTGACGACGAACATCACCGACAGGATTTACTACCTGGGTGAGTTTGTCGTAAGGCCCAATGGATCGTCCAGCACCGGTTATCTGCCAAGCATTGAGCGGTCATTGATCCGGTATAACTATTCGCAACACCATTCTGTCATAGCAGGTAAGGTTCACACGCCGTTGAATTACTGGAATGACGTCTACCATCATGGACGTCTTTTTTTTCCTGTCATTGACAGGCCCTTCATGTTTTCACATTATGTTCCGCTTCACACATTGGGGGTGCAGTTTCAGGGGCAGAACATTGGGAAGCTCAAGTTTGGCTATGATGTCATGATAGGCAATGGCATCAATTCATCCGACACCTTCGCCGAAAACATCGATCCTTCCTTTACCATGTCTATGCATGTCAAACCGATCGAAGGGATGCGTTTAGGGGGCTCGTTCTTTTACGATTACCTGGATAGTAACGGGTATGGCGCCCACAGTGGCCATTCTGTGGCTCGAAATGTTTCAAATGAGCTGTACAATGGTCCACTGCACTTTTCGCTGACGACGGCTTCCCTCGCATATTTTGGTGAGAAATTCGAGATATTGCAAGAATTTGCATTCAACAGAAACCGAACCGATTCGTTGGGCACTTCTAAGAACTTTGGTTATTTCACCTACATGGCGCATCGCCTCTCCGACAAGCACGTTCTGTACGGGCTCTACGACAGCATTGGCGCCGCCGACAACGACCTGCACGTGTATCCACTAGATCGACACAAGGCTGCCCTTGGCTACCGTTTAGAAGTAAGTCCGAACCTCAACCTTAAATTGCAGCTTGAGCAATTCTGGGACGACCGTACAGTAAATGTGATGCATGATCATGACCATATGGATCACATGCACGACATGATGACAACAACTATAAAAAGATCCCTTCGCATCCAACTTGCCTACGGATTCTAATATGCGTTGTTCGTTCTTCATTGCAATCGCCTTTTGTTTGGCAATCTGTGGGCCATCAATGGCGCAATCCTCACAGGGTGATCAGTTTGTTGTAATAGGCAATAACACAGGTCTACAGGATTTGACAAAAGCTCGGCTGCGCATCATATTTAGGGGAGAGCAGCAGTACTGGTCAGACAATGGGCGCATATTGATTGTGTTACCATCAGCCAAGCATAGCCAAGCCAATGAAATCATGAGATACATTTACGATCAGCGTGCAACCGCCGTGCATAAATATTGGCTGTCGCTTGTTTTTCAAGGCAGGGCGCAGGCACCTGTTTTTGTGGACAATTCGCAGGACATCGTAGAGTATGTATCCAAAAACAAAGGAGCCATTGGTGTACTCATTAATGCATCGGAAACAATTCCTAACTCATTGGTAATCCGAGTGCGTGATTAACCGTTGTTCAAGTTTAGCAACATAGCATTCCGCATAAGGTCTTCGATTCTATCGGGGATTGTCTTGTGTCTGATTGCCGTTGCAATTTATTATCCTAACAGGCAAGAGCAACTCTATCTGCAGAACGCAGAGCGAAGACTCGTCGAGATGTCGAAGACGATCGCACTCGGCATCGACCTGGCCATTGAGCATCAGTCATTTTACGGAATCCAGGAGGCGATCGAGTTGGTGAATGAAGTCGACGATTTCGAATTTCTTGCCATCATAGAAAAAGACACAACGGGTGGTGAATACATTTTTGCAAAAAATCCATCCGATTATCCAGACGAGAGAATTTTCGAGCGCGATTCCTTGAGGAACACCTATTTTGAATATCCGTTTTCGAATGAACCGGATTTCGATGGGGTCATCGTCATCGCAAGCTCCAAGTTGGAAGCTGCCCAAGACATTGCCGATCTTAACAGGCCCATCTATATTTTCCTTGGGCTGCTCCTGATCATTGGGGTGGTCGTATCCAGTTATCTGTCAAATGCAATAACTAGACCTATTCTCCAACTAA
>CAYZWQ010000096.1:0-10882 GCA_964481355.1 uncultured Chitinophagales bacterium | reverse complement strand
TCTGCTGCTGGATCATCGATCATTGCGCGCGCTTTGGGCGACAAGGTCGAGGTGCACGACATCGGCGAATCGATCAAGGACGTGCCCGTAATGACGGCATAAAAGGTAGATCAGAGAGCACTCAGTGGTTAGTGGTTAGTGGATTGTGGCATGCGGGCGCAATACCAAGCCATCCCTATTGCTGCCGACCACAAACCACTGACTGCTTAACTGCTGACTGAATACCATTATCCACTCAGCAGCATTTTTTTAACACGAACAATTTTACTACTCATCTATGATTGACTGGTTGCTTCAACCATGGCCATGGTATGTCTCTGGCATAATCATCGGCATCATGGTCCCACTTTTACTTTGGATCGGAAACAAATCGCTGGGCATATCGAGCTCGTTGCGACACGTATGTGCCATAGCGGCACCGGCTAAGATTCCATTCTTCAGTTACGACTGGCGTCAGCACACATGGAACTTGATCTTTGTCGGCGGGTTGTTCATTGGCGGCATCATCGGCGGGTACTTTCTGGGCGGCAACGGTGAGGTTGCCATCAGTGAGGCCACCAAAGCCGACCTACAGCAGTTGGGCATCAACAACTTCTCGGGTATGATGCCGCAAGACCTGTTTGGTGTCGATGCGGTGTTCAGCTTGAGGGGTTTGGTCTTCCTCGTGCTGGGCGGCTTTTTAGTCGGATTTGGAACTCGCTATGCCGGAGGATGCACCTCAGGACATACCATATTTGGCCTGGCAACGCTCCAATGGCCTTCATTGGTCGCCACCTTGAGCTTCTTCATCGGCGGGCTTCTTGTGACCCACTTGGTTCTGCCGCTGCTACTGTAAATCCATCCATTTTAAAACGTAAAAAATCAACAAGCTATGCGTAATGTCGCTTATCTCCTGGCGGGCATCGTCTTCGGACTCGTGCTCATAAAAGGGGAAATTATTTCATGGTTCAGAATTCAGGAGATGTTTCGATTCCAGTCATTTCACATGTACGGAATTATCGGGACAGCCGTAGTTGTCGGACTCATCACGACACGCCTGATGAAACTGGCCGACGCAAAATCCATCGACGGCGAACACATCAAGCTGCAGCCAAAAGAATTCAGCAAAGGACTGATCTACGGTGGACTGATGTTCGGCTTTGGGTGGGCGCTCACGGGTGCATGTCCGGGTCCGATCTATACCCAGATTGGTGCCGGGTACATCCCCATAGTAATCACGCTCATAAGTGCAATAGCAGGTACGTGGCTCTATGGAGCCATGCGTCAGCGATTGCCTCACTGATTTTCCTCAAGAGAGGGACGCGATGGCACTTGGTATATGCATTAAATGCACTGCCGGTGCCATCCGTTCTTTATTGACGGTTTTTGGGTATGCTGAACGTGAATTTGCTTCCCTCGCCGAGTACGGATGCCACTCGAATGCTACCACCCATATCGTCGAGGATTTTCTTGACGATGGCGAGTCCCATCCCGGTACCGCTGTATTCGTGCCTAGCATGAAGCCGCTGAAAAATGATGAAGATCCTCTGATGGTCCAACGGGTCGATGCCGATGCCGTTATCTGCCACCGTAAACTCCCATCGATCCTCACATTCGTTCCCATCGACATGGATGACGACGCTACCGCCTGGTTTCACATATTTCAGGGCATTTCCGACCAAGTTCTGGAACACTTGAAGGACCGGTGACCGATAGATATTGAGCACGGGTAACGGGGACACGTGAATCTGCGCCGACTTTTCCTCTATCTGCTTTCGGTGCAAGGCCAGAACATCTTTCATTAAGTCGTTCAGATCGACGTTTTTCCGCTTTTCGTTGTGCTTGCCTATTCTGGAATAATCGAGCAGGTCAAGGATGATTTGCCTCATTCGTATTGCTCCGTCTCTGGCAAAATGGATGTACTGACGTGCCTTGTCGTCGAACACGTTGCCATATTTCTTCTCGAGGAGGTTGAGGAAGCTTGAGACCATGCGCAATGGTTCCTGCAGGTCGTGCGATGCCACGTATGCGAACTGCTCCAGCTCGGAATTGGAGATTTCGAGCTGCTTGTTGAGCGCCAACAGCGAATCTTCGTAGATTTTCCGGTAGGTGATGTCCGTCATGGCTCCGACTACCCGGATGACGTAACCATCTTCATTTCGAATGAAAATGGCGCGATCTATGACGAATGCATACTCACCATTTGATTTCAGAAATTTATACTCTTCATACCAATTCACGCTTACTCCATCCGACATGTACTCCTGAATGCGGGACCCTACCCTGTCGCGGTCATCAGGATGGATCAGCATGATCAACTTTTCGAACGAGGGCTGGAAAATCTCGGGGTCGTACCCGAACAGCGTGTTAAATCCTTTACCCCACCACAGTTGCCCCTGCGATACGTCGAAATCCCAGATGGCGTCGTTGGTGGCCTCTGCCACCTTTTCGAATCGCTCGCTGGTGCCGCTACGATCGGGATCACTCCCTTGAACCTCATCGTGCCCTCCCGTTTTGACACTCAGCAGATCCGTGTCATCGAGGAGTATGCCCACCAGTTGTGCAGGTCGGCCATCGGCGCCAGATACACGCACAGCCTTCGTGCGCGCACGTCGAATGCTGCCATCTTTCGCAATAAGGCGCACGTGGGAGGAATAGGTGTCACCAGTTTCGATGGTATTCTGGATGGCATAGGCAATTCGGTCGCGGTCGTCGGCATGCACGAAGCCAATGGCCGTCTGAAAATCGACATCTAGAGCTTTGGGCTCGTGCCCGGTTATCCGATACACACCATCGGAACATGCGATTTTCATGCAGGAAAGGTCCAACTCCCAATAGCCGACCCTAACCAGCGACTCCGTGAGCTCCGTTAACACGTCCACCCTTCGGTTATGAGCGCCAGTATCGTTCGGGGTTGGCAGTTTACTCATTGTTTGTTCGCCCTATCCGTGTCATTTCGTTTACATTGATCCGCATGTATCGACATGAATGACCTGATGCGCCAACAACGTCCAGATCAAAAGCCTACTTCAATTTTGCACCTATTCTATGATATCAAAAATGGTGGCTATTTCTGTGATTTCCAAAAATCTCTGTTTAGTGTGTAAAATTGATAGTTAATCGTCACCGCATAGAGCCCCCAAATGGCACGTGGCATCAAGAAAAGCCATCCGCTAATGCTATTCAGATTCATAGCAGCGATGAGGCCCCACAATAAAACCAATTCAACGGCAAATGCTGCAAGTGCGCCTTCACAGTTCTTGTGTTGAAAAAACAGACGGGACCATATTCCACTCAAGAATGCCGTGACAAGAAACCATGCCGTGTATGTGATCATCTCAGATGCCTGAGGTATGGTCAGCAAATGGAACAGGGCGGCACTCTCAGACAGGTAAATCACGATGAAGACAACATTGATCGTCATATCCGAGACGGCGTGAGACGGTTTTTTCAGGCGGCGATACCATTCCTGGCCGTATGCTTTCCGGCTTGCCCCAACCAGAATGGGCAATCCGAAGCTTACTAGGAAGGCGACAAGTCCGGCCAGAATCGGATTCATGGAATCAAGTGATTAACGCTGGGGTGCTACTTGGAGCTGCTTTGAGTGTTCATGTTTCTGCCGGATGGCGAGGCCACAAGTCTTACTTCATAAATCACGGCACTGGCGCTCGTTTTTGCCGTCTCATAGTTGAAGAATGCATGCTTCATCGGACTGCTGATGCCACCGTAAATGTACCCTAGCACGGTCCCGTTCCGATCCGTCTTGTCGAGGTCGACTGTGCGCGAACCCACGAAGTAGAGTGCAGGGTTTGGGATAAACTCGGCACCCCCGCCTGCATAGCCTGGCATTTCGGCTGGAAGCGCCACCTCCACCCAATTACCGCCGCCATCGCGGGTGAGTCTGCTGACGGTCTTCACAAAGGGGACCTGGTCGTCTTTCACCAACGTGCTGCCATCAAAGTAATGCTGGCTGATGCCGCCAAAAAGGATGTGGTGCATCACATCGGCCGATCTGCTGTATAGCGATACTTTCGCACTGTGGTAGTTGCTGAGGAGCTGGCTGAATTCCGTGATGGGTTTGTAGCCGTCGGCCGTGATCTCAACCGGGTACAGAAACGGGATGTCGGCATCCTTTTGGAATACGCCCGAAGAAATCGTCAAGCCCTCCGTACCATCGGCAAAAACCTGAGGCAGCAGGTTGAAGTCTCTTCTACGGAGGTGTTCTTCGTCTCTGATGGCACCAAGGTGTTCAATTGCAAGCGACCCGTTCGAAACCTCGAGGCGAAACTTGCGGATTTCATTTGAATACTCCTGACGGAATCCCATACCGTGGTCGGGACCATGCGGATTGTAACGCCCGTCGAAACGATGACCGCCAACCAGATAAAAGTCATCGCCGAGCTTGCCCAATTGCCCGCCAGTAAGTGCAAACGTCTCATCTTCGACTTGGATGAGGTGCTGTTCAACCGATTGATTTTCCATGATGGCATCGATGGCGCCCGGCACGTTGACCAACGTCAAATACGGGTAGGTGATGTGGCGGTTCTGCGATCCCGAGAAGGCATATCCACCGGTCAGGACGAGCTGGTCGCCGTCTTGATAAAACTGCATGTTTGTGGACTGGAGCTGCTCGCGCATAGCTTCGGGGAGCGAGTCAACCGGCGCCGACCACACTGCTTTAGAGGCTATGTCGACGACATACATCATTGTGTTGTTGTTGCCGGCCGGAAACGAGCTGTGACCTTGACGCGCATGGATGCCTTCCGTTCTGCCACCAATAATCAGCCATTTCCCATTGTGCTGTGCAAGTGCAAACGATTGCAAACCGGGGACGCCTTCAATTTCGAGCGGAGCCAGCTCAACCGAAAAATCGTCGTTTTCCTGTGCGCATGCCACAGTCGAAAGTTGCGCAACAAATAACAGTGCGATGAATAGTCTCTTCATGATTTGGTCTGATGAATGTTAGTATATCCGAAATATAACGACATATGCGTGTTGTATTGCCACATATCAGCAGTGTCGATGCAACTCAAAGGCGACCGAACAGAGCGCCCAATCGGAGCACCCAAACGCGCCACATGGCCTCCCACATAATCTTGCGCGACATCTTGGAGACGCCCTCCTGCCGCTCACGGAAAATGATCGACTGCTCCAAGAGCTTGAATCCCGCCTTCCATGCCCTGAAATGGATTTCGATCTGAAACGAGTATCCATTGCTTCGGAGCTTGCTCAGATCGACTGCCTCCAACACCCTGCGGTGGATGCATTTAAAACCGGCCGTGGTATCGTATATAGGCAACCCAGTGACAAACCGTGCGTAGACATTGGCAGAATAGGACAATATCAGGCGTGAGAGCGGCCAGTTGATGATGCTGATGCCTTTGCAGTACCGGGAGCCAATAACCAAATCGGCGTCCCCACTCCGAACGGTGTCGACCAGCCGTGGCACGTCGTTTGGGTCGTGGGAGAAATCTGCATCCATCTCGACCACCATTCGATAGTCGCGCTCAAGTGCCCATGTAAATCCTGCTGCGTATGCCGTCCCCAACCCCTGTTTACCGGGACGCTCCATCAGATGGACGCGTCCAGACCAGCGACTCATGGCATCTCGCACGACAGAGGCCGTATCGTCGGGAGAATTGTCGTCGACTACGAGAACATGGTACTGCTCGCCCAGTCCCATCAGCACATCGATGATTCGGCCAATGTTGCCGGCCTCATTGTACGTGGGAATAATGATGAGCGTGTCTACCGATGCCGTCATTGTCCCTTCCCGGTGATCACAGTCATGATGGTGTTGAAAAGGATCTTGAAATCCATCCGCAGCGACATGTTCTCAACATAAAACAGGTCGTATTTGGTCTTTTCTTTGACATCTTCTAGGCTGGCGTCGTACTTCCATTTGACCTGAGCCCAACCGGTGATGCCCGGACGAACATTCAGACGCCGTGTATACAAGGGAATCTGCTTCTTGAACTGCTCCACGAAATGGGAACGCTCCGGACGCGGACCGACGAAGCTCATCTCGCCCTTGAGCACGTTCAGGAGTTGAGGCAGCTCATCGATCCTCGTCTTGCGCAGCCAACGCCCAAGCGGCGTGATGCGGGGGTCGTTCTCTTTGGCCCAGACTGGTCCGGTAGCCTTCTCGGCATCTGCCACCATGGTCCGAAACTTGTACATAGTGTAGGGTTTCCCGAACCGTCCGACCCGTTCTTGCGCAAAAATAGCGGGTCCTTTGCTGGTCAGTCGTACCAAAAATGCCACTACCACGAGTATTGGGGCCGTCACGATCAGAATTGCAAGGGACAATACAATGTCGAACAGCCTTTTGGTGCCCTTTTCCCAGCTCGGCATCGGATCTGGCATCACTTCGATAAGTGGGAGGCCAAAGATCTGGTTGGTTCGGTTCAAGCCGATGATCATCTGGTAAAAATCGGGCAAAATCTTGACAGAAACATCGGGGATGTCAATTTCTTCGATGACTTGGATGAGTTGCTGGTTTTGTCCCGGCTCGAGTGCCACAATCACATCTCGGATACCGTTGGTCTTCAAAATATGCGACAAGTCGCTGATGTCGCCCAATATCTGTGCCTTGTCGACGACCTCGGCGTTCACGGATTGGTCGTTTGGCCGTAAATGACCCTCGACTTGCAAACCGGTGGTCCTGTTACGGTGAATGTCTTCGACTACAGACAGCGCCCTTTCGCCCGTGCCGACCACAATTGCCTTATGAAGTCCAAGACCCTTGAGAACCCGGTATTTTTGCACAGACCTGATGATCAGACGGTTCAACGACACCGTTCCAAATGTGAGCAAGCCATAGACCAGCATGTTTTTGCGGTTGTTGTCGATCCGGGTGAGTCGGTTGGCATCCCATCCGATTTGGTCAACGAACAGCAAAAAGAATAGGAACAGCATGCCCACAAGCACAATTTTCCCGACCCGCAGCACCTCGTCGAACCTGGAGATCATGTACAAATTGCGGTACAGGCCGAAAAACACGAAAATAAGCACCCAAACCACGGCCAAAATGATGCTGGGGAAGACCCATTCGATGCCGGTCGGCGCCATTTCGTCCCATCTCATCCTCCATAGGTTGAATAGCATCAAGGCCAGAAAGAAGGCGAGGTAATCGCCCGACATCACAATCGCGATGTTCGCGAATTTCTTCACTAGTTGAGAGTTAGGTTCTGTTTTGCCGATAACGTAACAAATCTTCTTAAATTAGGCTCTCCCGATCGAATTCGCAAAGATACATTTGTTCAAACTCAAATCCACATCCAAGTCCACCAAGGCACGCCGCGGGGTTCTCACGACCGATCACGGCACCATCGAGACCCCCATATTCATGCCGGTTGGCACCCATGGCACCGTGAAGGCTGTTTCACAGGCACAACTTCGCGACGATGTGAAAGCCCAGATCATACTTGGAAACACGTACCATCTGTATCTCAGGCCTGGGACCGACATTATTGGGAAGGCCGGTGGCTTGCACGGTTTCAATGGTTGGGACCGGCCCATTTTGACCGATTCGGGCGGCTATCAGGTATTCTCGCTGTCGAACAACCGAAAATTGCACGAGCGGGGCGCCGAATTCAAGAGCCATCTCGACGGTTCGATGCACCTCTTCACACCCGAGAACGTGGTGGACATACAGCGCGCGCTTGGATCCGACATAATTATGGTCCTCGACGAGTGCCCTCCCTATCCGAGCGAGTTCGACTACGCGAAGACGTCGATGGAACTTACCCACCGTTGGGCGGCCCGTGGGAGGAAAGCCTTCATTGAGACCCAGGCCCGCTATGGCCACCGGCAGTTCCAGTTCGGCATCGTACAAGGGTGCACCTATTCGGAGCTGCGCAAGCAATCGGCGTTGGCCATTTCTGAGATGGATTTCGACGGCAACGCCATAGGTGGCCTAAGCGTCGGCGAGCCTACCGACATTTTGTACGAGATGACCGATTACACGACCGACTATTTACCTGCCGAGAAGGCGCGGTATCTGATGGGAGTCGGAACGCCGCAAAACTTATTGGAATGTGTTGCCAGGGGCATCGACATGTTCGACTGTGTGATGCCTACTCGTAACGCCCGAAACGGCATGCTGTTTACACGAAACGGCTCGATCAACCTTCGGAACAGCAAGTGGAGGACCGTTTTCGAAAGTGCGGATCCTGGGTTCGGTTCGGAGCTGTGCAGAGAATACACACTCGCCTACATGCATCACCTGTTTCGGGCGCAGGAAATCTTGGGGCTTACGTTGGCCTCAGTGCATAACCTTCAGTTTTACCTTTGGCTGATGCAGGAGGCGCGCAACCACCTCGACGCCGGAGACTTCGACGCATGGTACCCCGGCATGGTCGAACAGCTGGGCAGACGTTTATGATCGCGGTCTTATGTGTGTCATCGGTTGAGCATGCTCTTGGCGAGGATGTCTAAATCGAGCCATATCGAATAATTTTGCAGATAATGCAGCTCAAAGTGGTCCCCCTCGTCCAATGGCCCGCTCCGCGTCTCATGATATTGCCGCAGACCGGTCAATCCATGTTTGTAGAACAACATCGACTCCCGTCTGTCTGGGACGAGTGGGGCACCCACGAAGCTGATTTTGCCAGATATGATGTACCCCAGCAAGGAAAGTAAGTTGACCCAAAAGCCCGAGGGCAGCAATCGCAAGGTGATGTATCTGTTTTCGCCCACGAAATACTGTTTGCCCACCCGGTTGCGGGCCGTGACGATCCAAGGCACACCGAGAACCGGGGCTAAGACCAAGAATAGCGGCACTCCCAGAATGAGGTCGAAATTTCGCTTTGCAAATCGGTTCCCAGTGGTGTAGTAGTGCAATTGAACATCTACGACGGGGATATTGTCGAGATATTCAACGTTCGATTTGCCGATAATGTAGTCGAGTGTGTTCGGCACAATCTTGAAGACCAGGTCCATACCCTGCAGTTGGGTCATGGCGTGGAGCACCTGTTCGTGGCTGACGGCGTCGACCAAGAAGAAGACCTGTCCCGCCTTATGATATCGGCACAGTGACGCAATTTGGCCGATGTCGCCAACAATAGGGATGCGTTCAACCTCTTCCACATCGGAGTCCGGGCTGGAAGTAACCACGCCGGCAATCTGGTAATTCCAGTCCACGCGACCGCGTATCTTCCTGATCAGATCTGCGGTCTTGTCATTGAGCCCCACAACAAGAATACGCGATGGCTGAAACTGGCCGGTCGCAAACTGCTGGCTGCGCCGCAAGTTCTTGCGGATCAACCTGATGGTCGACAACAGCAAAGCGCCACTGACGGCCGCCATCAACAGAATCCATCGAGAAAAAGCATATTCACGAAGAAAGTAGGTGATCACGGCCGTTCCGATCACGGCGAAAAGGGTTGCTTTCAACACCGCAGCGGCCGAGTGGCGGTTCGTGCCGTACAGATCGTAGTACTTGCCCGCGACGATGTACAGAGCGGCGATGCACACATTGTAAACCAAGTAGCGGGGCTCGTAACGGTCGAGAAGCTCTGCCGGATTGATGCCGTATCGGATGATGAAGGCGACGATCACCAGCACGTTCAGAATCGTGAGGTCGACGAGGGGTTGCCAGATGCGCCGAACCAGCGTTTTAGCATACCCCATCAGTCCCCGCATGACGATACCGGACACAATGATCATCCTGAAAAGCAGGGTATAACTGTAGCTGTAATGCTTCTCGAAAAACTGGTACAACGCCTTGTTGAAGATGATGATGTAGTCGATGTTGTCTTTCTTCGTGCTTTCACCTTTGTAATGGATGATGCTCGTGGAGGGAACATAGTCGATCACCCAGCCTGACTGGGTGAGACGGTAACAAAGGTCGATATCTTCGCCGTACATGAAGAAGCGTTCATCGAATCCGTCGAGCTGCTTGAGCACGTCGGTCCTGAAAAACATGAAGCTCCCACTGATCACGGGCACCTCCGAGGGGGTGTCCTCGCCGAGCCAATTCATGTAGTAACCGGCAAAGGTTTTGCTCTTGGGGAACAGTGTGGCCAGGCCGAGCACTTTGCCGAGCGCATTCCATGGCGTGGGCACCGTACGCCGGGACTCGTCGGCAAAGGTTCCGTCAGGATTGAGGATCTTGCAGCCTGCGGCTCCTGCCTTGGGATGCGATTCCATGTGGTCGAACATCACCCGGAGCGTGTCTTCCTCAATGAGCGTGTCGGGGTTGATGAGCAGCGTATAGGTACCCCTCGCCTGCCTGATAGCCTGGTTGTTGGCACGTCCAAAGCCGACATTCTCGCGGTTTTCGATGAAGTTCACATCAGGAAACCGACGGCGAAGATACGACATGGAGCCATCTGACGAGTTATTGTCGACCACAAAAATCTCGAGCGAGAAATCGCCTTTGGCCTTCTCGACCGATGTGAGAAGATTGGCCAAAAATTCCTTCACATTGTAATTCACGATCACCAGACTGATGTCGGGCGGCCGTTCGTTTGGCGATAAGTCGGTGGCATCCGTGTTCACGGTCTTAAGATAATTGAATTGGATCATTCTTCCATTCGTGCGTCAGGACATTGTATCTTGCGGTATGCCATACGACTACTCTAACCGATATCAGGATGCTGAAAAGCTACTGAAGAAATATTGGGGTTACGACACCTTCCGTCCCGGTCAAGACACTGTCGTAAAGTCGGTGCTGAGGGGTGCCGACACTTTGGTGCTGTTCCCTACAGGGGGAGGGAAATCGCTGTGCTACCAGGTTCCCGCTTTGGTTATGGACGGGCTCACGTTGGTCGTGTCGCCGTTGGTCGCATTGATGGAGGACCAAGTGGCGCAGCTCAGGCGTTATGGCGTCGCGGCCGAGTTCGTCAACAGCACCATCAGCCGCTACGAGGTGGAGCAGAGGATCATCAATGCCCGCAAC
>CAYZWQ010000095.1:0-10890 GCA_964481355.1 uncultured Chitinophagales bacterium | reverse complement strand
TATATAACTCCATCATCAGTGAAACAATCAACCACAGCAAAAGCTGGTTTTGCAGCACATGGTTGGCCTTGATAAACTTGCAAACCTATATAGTGTTCCCTGCTAAGGTCAATTACGCTAATTTTGTTAACGTTAATATTTCGAAATATGCGTCCACTTGTTTCCTGACCTTTGAATGGAATACCGGTGTCTTGAATTTGGACAATTTTATTGTCATTCGTCAAATGTAAAACTAGTGATGACAGATTGCCATCAATTTTGTGCTGTGTACAACTACATAATAAGAGTACTAATAAGTTAATTAAAAGCTTCATGATTACTTAACCTTCTCCAACAACACCCTCACGACAAGTAATAGTCCAAGTACCATCATCGCCGAAATCTACTTGCATTGGCCAGTCCTCGCCTACAGTGCAAGCAGGGCCCAAGTCAGAGCATAGATAACCGTTGCAAAAGAGTCGGATCTTTGAACATAGTGTTCCTGGGCCGGGGCACGGAGGTACTTGTAGTGAATTTGATTCAATTGGGCTCATTGGAATCATGAACGCAATCATTATTAAGACAATAAGTTGTTTTTGCTTTTGCTTAGTCATAAAACATATCTATAATTAAAATCAGTGTGACTTTGAAAGAAAGAAAGAAAGAAAGAAATCAATTTTTTGTTAATATTTGTAAAATGCGAATTATTAACTCATGTGCATAATACAGTTACGGCATGCCACCCCACCTACCAAATTTTTGACGGGTGAGGCTAGGGTCGAGGGAGATTCACCCGAATGTCAGCTCAAAGATGACGATTTCGCCGTCGCCGTTGAGGATGTACAGTCGATTACCACTAAGTTGGACACCCAAATGTGTCAGCGACGTTCCAGTTACCATGTGGTAAGAATGTAAATACGTTCCGTCATCCTCTCGATAAAAGTCGAAAAGCATGCCCTTAACACCATCTGGGTTCTCTCCATAGTCTATATTGATGATATGCCCGTCCTGTACGTTTAACCCATATGCATACGTACTCCTGTTTTCGGGTTTTGGCAAGTAGAATATGGGCGGGGTATATGGTGGCCTATACTGCTCCGGTAGATTTGGTGTTTTTCTCGACATTTCGATGGTGCCGTCCATGGGATTCGTGACCATATTGCGCACCCAAGTGGCTTTCTTGTCATCCATCCGTATGAGTAAACCAGAAAATGGGGCAGAAATTATAAAATCATTTCCCGAGTGGCCATCGAGAAAACCATTAAAGACATTGGGTGCTCCAACCAGATCTCTTGAGATTAAACCATGGGCATTCTCTGATAAACTGGATGATCCGATTGGCTTGTTATGATCATAGAGATTCATACCAGACGACTTAGTCCAAGTTCCATCAGATTGTTGATCGAAATAGGTAATACTTGATTCAGTCAACCATATACCATTCGTGAATCCAAAACGATTGTTTCCGGCACGCCCGAACCTATTTGGCGTATCTTCTAGTGGTAGTGTGATGTTGAAAATTAACTCGGTACCATGATGATCAATAAGTTTTTGTTGGCGACCATATAAATCGGCGATCATTGCAAAACCTGCATCATTTAACACATATCTGTTGACTGTTTCCATTTCGGCGGGTCCACGTCCACGACCCATTCCAAATCGCTGAAAAATTTCACCATCGTCGGTGAAGCAGTCGACTACAGAATGATTTGGTTTAGCAGCACAGGGCTGGCCTTGATAAACATTCAAAAAAAGATAGTGATCATTTGAAAGATCGATTCTACCGACCAAATCTGATTGCAAATTTCGATAATTTCGATCGTTAGATACTTGAGGAACGAACACGAGACCAGTATCGTGAACACGTGTGAGTTTGCCATCATCAACTAGCATTAATTTGAGAGTCGATATGCTGCTACTGCCACCGTCAGTCGCTGGATCAATTCTGCATCCAACAAATGGAAATAATAGTATGACAAAGGCAATTAATTGTAATTTTGAATTAGCCAATGACAACTGCTCCCTCATAGCATGTTACCAGCCAAATTCCATCTTCACCAAAATTTACCAAGTGTGGCCAAGTATCAGCTGTACACGGATCACCCGCATCATGGCACATTAAGCCTGAGCAGTATAGTCGAAACTTTGAGCATAAGGTTCCAGACTGCCCATCACCACAAGGAATGTTTTGACCTGTCATTGTTTTCGGCGGCAACATCGTAAGCATCATCAATGTTAATGCTGATTATTGAAACAGTCTGTAAAATGAAGTTTTCATTATGTGAAGTACTAGAGTTAAGTAACGTTCACACAAGAAAGAAAGAAATCAAGAAATCAAGAAATCAATTTTGTTAATATTTGTAAAATGTGAATAGTTAGCATACGTGTATAGTATTCTATACAATATACAATTAATGTGCATTGTTCTTGGACAAGTAAAATCATTGCTTAAAGAGCATTGATCATCCAGCGTGGATGTTATGTTCTTGACATATCTCCCCCCTCCAACTGCGTCAGGTCACGACAATGTCGGGATGACTGTGGGAGATCCCTACGGGATGAGTCTAGACAAGGTCGGGATGACAACTGGTTTTTTTATAAAGATAGATGGCCTATGGGCATAGCGTCATTAGATAGTGACAGTTCTCCTGCCGCGAGCGGCGGGGGACAGGGGGTGGTACAGGCTGAGGTGGCAGTTGCCCCGATTCCCGATCCCTGATCACCGATCACCGATCACCACCAACACATCCACCCCATCAGGACGCCAGTCCACCGGCGGATCCTGGGCTCTCGCAAGCGGCTCCAGCTCCCGGCCGGCAACAACCTGCGTCTGGCTGACGCGCCTCGACGCATATACCGACTGGATCTTGGCCCCATACCTCCCCACCAGCGCCTCCACGCGTTCCTGGCCGCCACTCAGCCATAGGATGCGATCCGGGTTCCCGTTCAACTCACCCTCAGTCTCCAAAAGCACATGCTCGAGCAGCAGATACGGACGCTCCACCGCATGCAACACGGCCACATCAAACGTTGTCTGGGGCGTCGGCTTGCGGTAGGACGGCTGACGGCTCCACCATTCCTCGAGGGTATCCGTGACGCCGCAGGAACCCGAGGTCAATGGCACATCCGAGACCACCACCTTGACCGATCTGCACCCCGCCCCGTCGAACCGCAAGATCGCCTCAGACAAGTCGCGATAATCGTGTCCATCGGCACCCTCGAGCCAGGCAACCGAAAATGACGCCGTGCGGATGTGCCACTGCGTCCTTCCGTCAGCACGCCCCTCCCCAAAAAGCCGCTCCCGCACCGCCGGAACCGTACGCTCAGACCCCGCAAAAAGCACATGGCCCGCCGGACACACGGGCAGATCAGCAAGATCGGCCGACCAAGCAAGCCGTGACTCATTGTCACGTTTTGAAAGCACCTCCAAAAAGGATGCCATCAGCCACGGATCTTTACGCGACAACTTGCCCAGATATCGGTGACCCGACAACCACACCGCCACCAAGTCCTGAAATCCCACGAGTGGCAGATTGCCCGCATGGAGGCAGAGCACGTCGGTCGGCGGCGACTCACGGTATGAATGACTCACCCATTCAGAAAGGCTTTCACGTGTGACCCGCTTTCGCAGGTGACCCAGCATGTGCATCACGTCGCCCCGATGGAATAGCTCCGACGTACGGTCGGCCACCTCTCGGACGTTGCCCTCCCGGGCCTCGATCCACGCCGTGAAGGCATCCATGAATGCGTCGATGCGCTGTTCGGTCATCTCAGTCGCGCTCCATCAGGAAATTGCATCCGCGGAAGTCGGTTTCGTCCACCCGTCCGTGCACCTCGAAGCTGCCGTCTGGATTGATCGTCATCCGGTCACCTGATATCAGAAAGCTGCATGAGTACAGATTGGCCAGGTCGGTGATCAGGGCCGATGCCACCTCCCCCGCCCCGGAATTTATCCCGACATTGTCGGGACCTAAAGCGGTCGGAGGGGTGACATTCAAAGAATCCACCATTATTTCGCCGCTTGCGGCAGGGGAATTGTCATCTTGTAATGCCCCTGTGCCCGTAGGGCATCTCTCCTCTTTTAAAAACGCGCTGTCATCCCGACTTTGTCGGGACCCATCCCGCAGGGATTTCAAATGTCCAATGCCCAATGTCCAATGTCCAATGTCCACCCTCGCCCAATGCGGCATCCTAACTCCTACTCCTTCCTGCTCTTGCCCTTGCTCTTGCTCTTGCTCTTGCTCTTGCTCCTCTCCTTCTTCTTTCTTCTTTCTTCTTTCTTCTTTCCGATAGGACTGCGACAGCATCTCGGCCATCCCGTACTCGGAATGGATCTGTCCGATGGGCAACCCGAATCCTTCGCTCAGCTCGCGGTGCAGCTCTTCGCGGGTGCGCTCGCGGCGACGGGTTTTCATGCCGCCGGTCTCGATGACGACGCTACCGTCGGGCAATATGCCTTGGATGCCCAGCTCGATGAGGTCGAGAAGCCCGAAGGCGGCACCGATCAATATGATCGGATCTGAGTTCGAGCTGTTTGATAGTATCGTATTGACATCCATTGACTTACCAATAGGATGCCGATAAGCCTCCGAGCATAGATCACTGGCCATCAATGCCTCGATCATCCAGATGAGCGACGAGTCGGGATTCTCGCTGTAGCCCGGGGTGTAACTCCAGAAACGAAATGGACCATCCCCATAAAACGCCTGAAACCCCTCGATGATGGAGCGTCGGTACACGTCCGGCTCGGCCACCCAATGAGTGCTGCGGACCCCTCCCGTCGCACTGCTTCGAAACCGCAAAGGAACTTGGTCCGTCGGGACCGTGCATACATCCACCTCTTTGAAAACAGAAATTGGTAGGTGGGGTATGTCTTCGAGGCGCTTCACGGCATCGGCCGCAATCCCGAGTGCATCACAGAAGCGTCGGTATGGCGGACACTCAATTCTCTGGTACTGGAACACGGCCAAGGCACGATCTTCGAAGGGGATATTCGCATCGAAGATGAGCTGCTCTAGATCGGGACGCGCTCCCATGTCGGACTAGTCCTCGGTTTTGCCGAGCGCCTTTGCAGACCGGGCCGTCTCAACAATCGTCTTGATGAGGGTCACCCGAAGTCCACCCTCCTCGAGTTTGAGGATGCCGTCGATCGTGCATCCCGCTGGAGTGGTCACCATATCTTTGAGTAAAGCAGGATGCATCCCACTCTCGAGCACCATCCTGGATGCACCGAGACAAGCCGAGGCAGCCAGTTCAGTGGCGACAGACCTTGGCAGACCGGTTTTGACACCTCCTTCGGCCAACGCCTCCAAAATGATGTAGATGAACGCTGGACCACTGGCACTCAGACTCGTAACCGCGTCGAAATGCTTCTCTTCGAGCACCATCACGCGCCCGACCGACTCGAATAGCCCACGTGCGGCGTCTAAATGCGGATCGGTAGCATGGGTGCCACCTGTGATCACGGTCATCCCTGCGCCGATCATGGTGGGTGTGTTGGGCATCGCGCGAATCACGATCGTTTCTGACGGCAGTACAGCTTCCATCTGGGCGATCGTAAGCCCTGCCATGATCGATATGACCACGGTGTTCGCTTTCAGGCCGCTTGAGATTTCCTTGAGGATGGGCAGTGCCATCTGAGGCTTCACGCACACAAGAACGACGTCGGCTCCTTGTACGGCAGCGGTGTTGGAGGCCGCGATGCGCATACCACGCTCGATCAGCTCCTTTTTTCGGCGGTCGGATTTCGCCGTCACGACGATTTCCGTGTTAGCAAATGATGCTGAGCCGCTGATGGCGGAGCCTAGAGCTTCGCCCATCTTTCCGGCTCCGATGATCGCCAGTTTGTTGATGTTCATGGTGTTAGCCGTTTTCCGCCAACCGTTTCAATCCCTTTTGACCGATGTCCATCCGATAGTACGCGTTGTTGAACTGTATCACAGAAACGCCCTGATAGGCCGAGGCAATCGACGCATGCAAGGTCTGTGACGTGGCAGTGACGCATAACACGCGACCTCCGTTCGTCTGCAGCTCGCCGTCGTGCAAGCGGGTACCGCTGTGGAATACCACAACATTGCCGGGCACATGGTGCGTGCCGGTAATGGCAAAGCCCTTCTCAAATGACTCGGGATACCCTTTCGATGCCATCACAACAGTACAAGTGTAACCTTGCTTCAGGGCCACCGTGTCCTGAACAATATGACCCTCAGCCGCCTGGACAAGCAGCGGAAGCAGATCTTCGTCGATCATCGGCATAAGCACCTGGCATTCAGGATCCCCGAAACGGCAGTTGTACTCGACCACCTTGGGCCCTTCGTCTGTGATCATCAAGCCCATGTAGAGCGCACCACTGTAAGGATTGCCTTCTTTGCGCATGCCCTCGAGTGTCGGCTTGAGAACGTGTTCGACCACCTGCGACTCCAACTCTTTCGTGAACAATGGTGCAGGACTATATGCACCCATGCCACCAGTATTCAAGCCTGTGTCGCCGTCGCCCACGCGCTTGTGGTCCTGCGCGTTGCCGATAAGCAGACCTTTGTGCCCGTCGCACACGGCAAACACCGACACCTCTTCGCCCTGCATGAACTCTTCGATGACGATGGTCTTCGAGGCCTTCTTAAACTGGGGATCTTCGGTCATGGCACGAAATCGAAAACGGGCATCTTCAGCGTCGGGGCAAATAAAGACTCCCTTGCCGGCAGCGAGTCCGTCGGCTTTGAGCACGATGGGGAAATGAAACTGTGCGGAGATGTACGCCTCGGCCTTGTCGAGATCATCCGACGAAAATGCCCTGCTGGCAGCTGTCGGAATGCCATGACGCTTCATGAAATCCTTAGAAAAGGCCTTGCTGCCTTCAAGTCGTGCAGCGGCTTCCGACGGACCAAACACCAAATGGCCCTTCGCCCTCAATGCATCGGCGAGACCGTCGACCAAGGGCTGCTCAGGACCGATGACCGTAAGCCCAATTCCCTCGGTTTCAACATAATGGATCACACCGGTGTGGTCGTTTGAATTCAGCGGAACACATTTAGCCAATTCGGTAATGCCAGGGTTTCCGGGAGCGGCAATCAGTGCTTCACAAAGTGGCGACTGACTGATCTTCCAGGCGAGGGCATGCTCACGACCCCCTCCGCCGATCAGCAGTACCTTGATGGGTTTCATGATATCAGTTCGTATGCAGTTTGAACAATGGAAAGAAATTGGTCGGCCTTGAGCGAGGCTCCGCCGATGAGTCCGCCGTCGACGTCCGGACAGCTGAGCAGCTCACGTGCATTGCCTGCGTTCATGCTGCCTCCATACAGAATTTGGACTTCCTCGGCCAGCTCGGCGTCAAAGATGTCGCCAATCACCTGCCGGATGTAGGCGTGCATGTGCTGTGCCTGCTGCGGCGTGGCCGTCTCGCCGGTGCCGATGGCCCAAACGGGCTCGTAGGCGATCACGACTTTACGCATGTCATTATCTGAGATGCCGCTAAGGCATCCTTCAAGCTGTGCTTTGACGACCTCCTGTTCCCTTCCTGCACGGCGCTCTTCGATGGTTTCGCCGACGCACACGATGGCATAGATGTCATTCTCGAGTAAAATCTTTGTCTTGGCGTTGATGAGCTCATCGGTCTCACCGAAATACTGACGCCGTTCGGAATGCCCGACGATGCAAAACTCGGCACCGGCCTCGGCAAGCATGGTTGCGCTGATTTCGCCAGTGTAAGCGCCGTTCGTCTTGTGATGCACATTCTGCGCACCGATCCACAAATTGGAGTCGAACGCAATGTCGGCGGCGGTTGGCACCATTAGAAACGGCGGACAAACCAGCACGTTCAGTCCCTCGTCGAGCTCATATTCCTCGACGGCCTCGACAAGTTGCGATACAAGTGCTTCTGCTTCCTCAAATCCGAGGTTCATTTTCCAGTTGCCGGCAATCAGGTACTCTCTCATGGCGTTTTATTGGGCGGCGGCCGAAGCCGTCACTCGGTTAAGGTCTTCGAGCATGGTGTTGATATGCCCGGTGTATTTGCGGACGATGTTGCCGTCGGCGTCAACGAGGAATCTAGCCGGAAGCGAGGTGATGTTCAGCCTCTGGAAAAGGTCGCCTTTACGCCATGTCCCGGCTTCGGCCAGTGGCCAAAGCTGCTGACGTTCCTCAAAGAAAGCGTCAACTACGACGATGTTGTCTTCGACGGGCAATGTGATAAAATTGACGCCCGACGGATTGTATACATAGAAGAATCCCTGCATGCGGGAATACTGCTCCTGGTACACCGGATCGCGGAGCGCTGCAATTTCGAGCACATACGGGGCACCCTTCAGCGAGTCGGAATGGAGAATGTCGCCGCCCTCCATCTCCAGGCTGAACGATGGCATCGGCTTGCCCAGCGACAAATTCCCGAGGTCGTAGATCATCATGCTTGACCAACCCTTCGACACCTCATCGCTATAGGAGCGCTCGAAGATCTTCATTTCGGCAATGGCGTCATCAATGCGGAGGCTGTCGGCCAGCAACTGAATCCTCGACATGTCGAGGTAACGACGGTTGGCCAACTCCTTCGCCTCGTTTTTACGGCGCGACAGATATTCCAGCGTCGCATCGAGGCCACGGGTGCGTGCATATGCCGATGTGGACAGAATGGTCACTGAACGCGTAAGGTTTTCGTCGGTCTGCAAATTCTCGACACGGCTCACCAACAGGCTGTCGTTCAGGCCGTCGAGAATGGTCAGCGACTCGATGACGCCCAAGCGCGATGCCAGCGAACCCGGGTACAGATCCTTCATCTCCCAGTAGATGTCACTCCATTTCTGAAGCTCGATGGGTATGGAATCCTGGCTTACAGCGCCAGCCCTCAGGAATGTCAATACACGCTCATAGCTTCGTGTCACGCGGTCGAAGGCACGGATGGCTTCGTTTTCAGGTGAATCCACCAAAAATGTTTGCTCAATACCCGGGAACTCGGCAGTAATCTTCACGGTGTCCTCGCGTCCTAGCACCACGACGGCCGTGGCCAGTTGGTTGCCGTAACGGCCGATGGTCATGGGATACCTGCCCTGCGAGGGAACAAATACCTGGCTGCGGAAGCTGCCGTTGACGTCGGTGACCGCGTTGTACAAGGTGTCGGGCCGCCCGGTGGAATCGGTCACCACGATGCTGAGGGTGAATCCCCCGAAATCGCCGCTGGCGTCGACACTGTCGGCGACAGTGATCCTGCCGGTGATGGTTGTAAGGTAGGGGTAGTCCTGCGCCTTGCTGCAGGCGCCGATGGTGACGAGAAGGACGATCGTCAGTAGAGACCGTATCATTAGTGTCTTGATCAAATCAGGCTTCCAGTTTTGATGTTACCAAGTTTCGCACAAGCTCGGGATTGGCCTGCCCGCCGGTTTCACGCATCACCTGTCCGACGAAGAAACCAAGGAGTCCGGTCTTTCCGCTGCGGTACTGCTCCACTTTGTCGGGGAATTGTGCCAATATGCTGTCAACGACCGGTTCGATCACCGAAGTATCCGAAACCTGGACAAGATTCAATTTTTGGGCCAATTCTTCGGCAGTGCCCTCTTCATCAAGCATGGCGTTGAAGATGGTCTGCATGGCCGACGAGCTGATGGCGTTGCTCTCGCGGAGCTTCACCAGATCGGCCAGGCGAGCCGGCGGTATCGTAAATTCCCTGATGTCGATGCTCTGCTCGTTCAGCACGCGACGCACCTCCCCAATAATTAGGTTGGCAACCGGCTTGGGCGAGTTGACGTTAGCAAGCACCTCCTCAAAGTAGTCTGCCATGTACCGGCTCTCGGTGAGCACGTGAGAGTCGAACTCGGGCAGCCCCATGTCGTTCATGAAACGGGTCTTGCGCAGGTCGGGCATCTCGGGCAGCTCGGCCTTGATTTCGGCGAGCATCTGCTCGGTCACGATCACGGCAGGGATGTCGGGCTCGGGGAAGTAACGGTAATCATGCGCCTCCTCCTTCGATCGCATCATGCGGGTCACCATCTTGTTGGAGTCCCACAGCAGGGTCTGCTGCACGATTTTACCGCCAGATGTGACTACCTGCTTCTGGCGCTCGATTTCGTAGATCACGGCCCGCTCCACGTTGCGGAAGGAGTTCATGTTCTTGAGTTCGGTACGGGTTCCGAGCTTCTCCTGGCCCTTCGGACGTATCGAGACGTTGGCGTCGCAGCGCAGGCTGCCCTCTTCCATGTTGCCGTCGCAGATCTCAAGGTACTGTACGATCTGCTTGATCTTGGTCAGGTAGGCGTAGGTCTCGGCCGGAGTGCGGAAGTCGGGCTCGGTCACGATTTCGATGAGGGGCGTTCCGGCGCGGTTGAGGTCGACCAGCGTGCTGTAGGGATCCTGGTCGTGGATGCTCTTGCCGGCATCCTCCTCCATGTGGATGCGGTTGATGCGGATGCGCTTGGTTGAGCCGTCCTCGAGTTCGATGTCGACGTGACCACCGTAGCAGATGGGCGTGTCGTATTGCGAGATCTGATATCCTTTGGGGAGATCCGGATAGAAATAGTTCTTGCGGGCGAAGATGGAACGAGGGGCGATTTGACAGTTGGTGGCCAGTCCCATCTTGATGGTGAAGCGCACCAAGTTCTCATTGAGCACCGGCAAGGTACCCGGGTGACCCAGACAAAGAGGCGTCACGTTGGTGTTGGGCTCGCGTCCAAACTCGGTGGATACCGGCGCGAAGGCCTTGCTTTGGGTCAAAAGCTGGGCGTGGACCTCGAGGCCCATCACGGATTCAAACTCGATCACAGGAGGTATTGATGTTATCGGGGATGTACAATAGGGTAAAATACGGAAAAAATCAGGGGCTACAACACAAATAGGGTCAGGGTTATTCGGCTGACTCTTGGGCATATCTCAGCATACGAGGTCCTTCGCCGACACCTCGAAGACTCGGTGTGTCAGCTCAGGATGACA
>CAYZWQ010000094.1:0-11075 GCA_964481355.1 uncultured Chitinophagales bacterium | reverse complement strand
CCGTCATCGACTACACAGTGGCCGGTCTCAGGCCACAGCATGTTGCCCGCGAGCACCTCGACTACTTGAAATCGCGCAAATCGGCCTGGTTTTGGGCTGACGAGATCGACCATGTTGCCATTCAGGGAATATTTCACGGTATCACGAAATCCACGATGGTCAGCATCGACATGGACGTGGTGAGCCAAGCGTATGCACCCGGGGTCAGTGCCCCTTCGCCCGGTGGCTTGACCGATCGGGATCTTTTGGAAATCACCTATCAAGCCGGACTCAACCAGCTGGTGCGAAGCCTCGACATCGTGGAAGTCAATCCCAATTTCGACGACGACCTGAAGACGGTGCGACTGGCGGCCGCCGCACTTTGGTGGTTCACGCTGGGGCTTTCGAAGCGGCCTAAGAAGCCCCTTTAAGAAACACACCGCTCACTGGCTTGACGGGAGCTTTTCCTCTGCGAACATGGCCGCACCTATGATACCGGCGTTATTCAAGAGGTCTGCGGCAACAAATGGAGTTCTCACATCGATAAACTCGATGATTTTATCCAGTTTTTTGCTGACGCCGCCCGCAAAAATGAACAGGTTCGGATAGAAGATCCTTTCGTAGGTGTTCAGAACCAGCTCAATGCGCTTTGCCCAGGCGCTGCGTTTGAGGCCTTCCTCGCGTTTGATGCGTTCAGAAGCACGTTCCTGCGCGGTGATGCCGCGTATCTCAATTTTCCCCAGCTCAGTGTTGGGCAGCAGTTTGCCGTCGACGAAGATCGCAGAACCGATGCCAGTGCCAATAGTGAGGACTATAACAACACCCCGGCGATCCCGTCCTGCGCCAAATTTCATCTCGGCGAGGCCGGCCGCGTCGGCGTCGTTGATGACAAACACGGGGCAATCGGTGATTTCGTACAGAAGGTGCTCAATATCTGCCTTGTTCCATGATGGATCCAAGTACAGCGAGTCGATGATGATGCCGTCGACGATGGGAGCCGGAAACGCGCATCCGATTGGGCCTTTCCATCCGAAGTGCCGCGCCACTTCGTGAACCTTCGCCATGACCTTGTGAGGGGTGGCGTCGGTTGGAGCGTCAGTGCGATATTTGTCGGTGACAAGCGCACCCGTAGAGGTCTCAACGATGGCCCCGTTGATTCCCGATCCGCCAATGTCGATGCCGAGGATATGCATGAATCGATCAGACCTTGGCGGGTTTACCCGATTCCAAGCCTGCCATGGTGCACGTATGAAGCCCCTTCGCGCCGCAGCAGTTTTTAAACTTTCGCGACGGGTCGTACGGACATGGGTCGTTTCGTCCCATTTTCTTTTCGATCACCACGGGAGCCTGCTTTTCGGCCGACTGTGCGAGCGCCGCTTCGTTACCGCCACCCAAGGCGGCTTTCATCGCCATGTTGTCGGTTTCGGCGTGGCTTGCGCGTGCACGGCTCAAATCCACTTTGCTGCGCGTGGGTGCGGTAGCCCGTTGAACCGGCTGTTGGCTGCTGCCCTGAGAGCCCTCAGGAACCGCCTTCCAGACCATCGTGATGACATCTTTGTTAATCTCGTCGACAAGACGGGTGAACATGGCGAACGCCTCGCGCTTGTATTCCAAAAGGGGGTCCTTCTGGCCGAAGGCGCGAAGGCCGATGCCTTCCTTCACCGAGTCGAGGTCGCGAAGGTGTTCCATCCACTTGTCGTCAATAATCGAAAGCACGGCTGTGCGCTCGAGTGCGCGCACTACCTCATGCCCTTTGGTTTCGAGGCATCTGTCAACATTCACGACCACCCTCAAGAAGCGCATGCCGTCGGTGAACACCACCTGCACCATCGAAGGGCGACGCTCGGACTGAGTCTCGTCGAGCTGCTTGAGCACGTTGTAGAGCGGCTCGGCAATTGCGCGCTCCTTGAATCGGTAGGCCTCGAGTGCCTTGGCGCCGATGTGGTCGATCAGTCCCTCCTCTCCCATGCGTGCCCATTGTTCGCGGTCGACTTCAAGGTCGACGGCGAGAAGGCGCAGCACTTCGTCACTGATATGCTCAAAGTTGCCGTCGCGGTAGTTTTTTTCAACCACCGACACGATCAGGTCCTCAAGCATGTCTTGCAGATCGCTGGTAAGACGCTCTCCCAAAAGGGCGTTTTTACGTCTCTTGTAGATGACGGAACGCTGGTTGTTGAGCACGTCGTCGTATTCGAGCTGGCGCTTGCGAATGCCGAAGTTGTTTTGTTCCACCCTTTTCTGGGCTCGCTCCAGCGCCTTGGTCACCCAAGGGTGCTGTATGACCTCTCCCTCCTCGAATTTCAGACGGTCCATAACCCGCATCACTCGGTCGGTGCCGCCAAACAGGCGCATCAGGTCGTCTTCGAGCGACACGTAGAACTGCGATTCGCCCGGATCGCCCTGGCGACCTGAACGACCACGCAACTGGAGGTCAATACGGCGGCTCTCGTGACGCTCGGTACCCAGGATGGCAAGGCCACCGTGCTGGATCACGCCTGCTCCCAGCTTGATGTCGGTTCCACGGCCGGCCATGTTGGTGGCGATGGTCACGGCACCGGGCTGGCCCGCCAATTTCACGATTTCGGATTCACGCTGATGCTGCTTGGCATTGAGCACATTGTGAGGGATCTTCGCGCGCTGTAGCATGCGTGCCAAGGTTTCTGAGACCTCCACGCTTGTGGTTCCGACGAGTACAGGCTGCTTCTTCTCGTGATACTCGCGGATCTTGTCGAGCACGGCGTTGAATTTCTCGCGCTTGGTGCGATATACAAGGTCCTCGCGGTCGGCACGCTGTATCGGCCTGTTCGTCGGGATTTCAACCACTTCCAGTTTGTAGATCTCGAAGAATTCGCCTTCCTCGGTGGTGGCCGTTCCCGTCATTCCCGCCAGCTTGTGGTACATGCGGAAATAATTCTGCAGTGTGATGGTCGCGTAGGTCTGCGTTGCGGCTTCCACCTTCACGTTTTCCTTGGCCTCGATGGCCTGATGGAGGCCGTCGGAGTAGCGGCGCCCCGAGAGCACACGGCCCGTGTGCTCATCCACGATCATGACCTTGCCCTCCTGGACGATGTACTCGACGTCCCTTTCGAACATGGTGTAGGCCTTCAGGAGCTGGTTTACCGAATGGATGCGCTCACTGCGCTCGGCGAACAGACGATTTTTATCAGCCATGCGCTCGGCACGCTCGCGACGGATCTCATCGTGGAGTTTGGCAAGCGCCACCTCGTCGTCGCCAAGCTTTGATGCCTCGGCCTGTTGCTTCTCGGCGAGCTCCTCCTCGATGATCGATGTTTCAAGCCCCATGTCCGGGATGATGAAAAACTCCTTCTCCTCTTCGCTTGACGTGATGAACTCGCGACCTTGGTCGGTCATCTCGATCGAGTTGTTTTTCATGTCGACCGAATAGTAGAGGGCTTCGTCGACGAAGGGCATGTTCTTGGCGTTTTCCTGCAGATAGAAGTACTCCGTTTTTTGCACCATGCGCGCAATCGACGGTTCCTGCATCATCTTTTGGAACTTTTTATTCTTGGGGAAGCCGCGTTGGGCACGAAGCAGGCAGAGCCCAGCCTTTTCCTCATCGCCGGCCTTCAGGTGATCCTCGGCTTCTTGCACCAGTTTCGCGATGAGGCGCTTTTGGGCTTCGACGAGATTGGCGATGCGGGGTTTCAGTTCCTCATACTTCTGCGTCTGGTTGTCGTTGGGAACGGGACCAGATATGATAAGTGGCGTACGGGCCTCGTCGATGAGCACGGAGTCGACCTCGTCCACAACGGTGAAATGGTGCCTGCGTTGCACGAGCTGTTCCGGGTCTGCGACCATGTTGTCGCGCAAGTAGTCGAAGCCGTATTCGTTGTTGGTGCCGTAGGTGATGTCGGCGCGGTAGGCACGACGGCGCATTTCGGAGTTCGGTTCATAGAGGTCGATACAATCGACCGTCAGTCCGTGAAAGCCAAAGATGGGGGCGTTCCATTCGGCGTCGCGACGGCTGAGGTAGTTGTTGACGGTAACGACGTGCACGCCTCGTCCAACGAGGGCGTTGAGGTAGACCGGGAAAATGGCGACCAAGGTTTTGCCCTCGCCCGTTTTCATTTCGGCGATCTTGCCTTGGTGCAGGGCTATGGCGCCGATGAGCTGCACGTCGTAAGGCACCATGTCCCAGGTGATCATGTTGCCGGCAACTTCCCAGCTTTGGCCCACGAAGCGGCGGCAGGTCTCTTTGAGCACGGCGTAGGCTTCGGGGAGGATTTCGTTGAGGACCTCCTCGGTTGCCTTGAGCCACTCTTTGTCGAGCGCCTCGAGCTCGTCGCTCAGGGCACGGCGTTCGTCGATGGTAAGTGTGTCGTCGTCACCGGTCTTGGCGAGCTTTTCCTTGATCCCGTTCATGTCGTCCTCAATTTCGGAAACGGCCTTCTTGAGGGTGTCCTTGAACTTGACCGTACGGGCCTTCAATTCTTCATCGGTTATCTGCTGCAGCTCAGGCTCGAAGCTTTTAATTGAGTCGACGATGGGCTGTATTCTCTTGATATCGCGGTCGCTCTTTGAGCCGAAAAGTTTGGTGAAAACGGATAGAATTTTCTCTAGCATACGCTTGGGGTGACTTTGGGGCGGTGGTTGCCCCTTGGGGTGGTTTCATCCGAACAGATCGGCAAAATACGGTATATTATTGGTGTATTCAATGAATGGGGGCGCTCCCGCCACGGCATGGCGACAATTAATGCGCAGGGATGTTCATAAATTGTGGAAATCTTCGTAATTTATTTATCTGTTCACAATTCAAGTTATACAGTCCACATAGATCGACATGAAACGTACGTACCAACCCAGCAAGCGCAAGCGCACCAACACGCACGGTTTTCGCTCGCGCATGGAGACCGCAAACGGACGCGAAGTACTCCGCCGTCGCCGTGCCAAAGGCCGTCACAGCCTGACGGTCAGTGATGAGCGGGGACCGAAATAATAGAGACGACGAGATGACGATGCGGCGGCTACGGCTGCCGCGCACCGCCATCTTGAGGGGGAAAAAGGCCTTTGCGGGCCTTTTTGACGATGGTAAGTATATTCGCGGCAGAGGGCTCGACATAAAGTATGCACTTCGGCCTTCGGGCACGGGGGCACTACGGGTGGCCTTCATAGCCAGCAAAAGGCTGGGAAATGCCGTGGACAGAAACCGTTGCAAGCGTCTCTTGCGCGAGGCCTACCGATTGAACCAACATTTCCTCGGCGACCAGCTCAGTGGATCCGGCTTTGATCTCGAGGTAGCTTTCATCGCCAAAAGCGCCGACAACCAGTTGAGCCATCTTATGGGGCAGGTCGATGCATTCATCAAGCGCCTCGGGAAACTTACTTATCGGGAGGGTGATCATGCTGTCTAAAGTAGCCGTCACGTTCATCCGATTTTACCAGATCGCCATATCTCCCTATTTTCCGTCCTCATGCAGATACTCGCCTACGTGCAGCCAGTACGGAATCGAGGCTTTCAGAAAGCATGGTTTTCTCAGGGGTTTCTGGCTCACCGTCCGCCGAATTGGCAGTTGCCATCCATGGAGCAAGGGTGGCTACGACCCGGTTCCGGAACCTCATGACCATCATCATCAAACTATAGACCGGAGTCAGCGTGGATCGTAATACCGTTACGGGTCTCATTCTCATCTTCCTGATCACCCTTGCGTGGTTTTATTACACAGCACCATCGCAGGAGCAGCTCGAGCGTCAGCAACGGGAGCTGGCCGCCCGCGACAGCATCGCTGCCCTGAACCTCCCTGCTGAGCAGCCCGAAATCCGGAGTGAGACGCAGCCCGAGGTGGAGATACCGGAGCAGGCCTCTATGGGGTTCTTCGCCCAGGCCGATTCGGCTCAGCAGGTAGAACTTCGCATCAGCCGTGTCGAGACGCCGCTCTACACGGTCGAATTCAGCAACCGAGGTGCGGGTCCAGTCCGTTTTGAGCTTCACGACTACCTCACATGGGATGGCCAGCGTGTGCAGCTGATTTCTGACACCACGAAGTCGGCATATTCGCTCGGCTTCACCTCGGCACAGAATTACAACATCGACACGCACCGGTTGATGTTCGTGCCGCAGTTCGACAGCGACAATCACTCTCTCAGCGAGGGCGACTCATTGCAGCTTGCCTATGAGTTGCCCATGGGGGACCGCGGCTCCGTCCGTTTCGTTTACACCCTGGTGGGCGGGAGCTACGAACTCGGCCTTGACGTTGAATTTATCGGTGCCGAGAGCCTCATCAGTAGCCGTACCATGGAATTTGGCTGGAATTCCACCCTCAATTACTCCGAGCGCTACCTGAGTACGGAGGCACCGTCGGTGGCAGCCTACAGCTACGCAGGAGGCGAACTCGAACAGTTTCTGCTCACGTCGCCCGGTCGCGAGGAGAAGATCGTGAACGGCGACATCAGCTGGGTGGCAACCAAGACCAAGTTCTTTACCCAGATCATCAAACCGCTCCAATCCAGCGACGGCGCCTATTTTACAGCCGAGCGTATCGGTGAGGACACCGATCCCGCCGCCCAGCGCAATTACACATCGGCACTGCGCTCCGCCTTGCCCGAGACAAGCAAGCTGAGCTATGCCCTGTACGTCGGACCGCTGTCGTTCAGCCATCTGCGCGAGTTCGACGACCACGCCTTCGACATGGTCGACATGGGCTACGCTTTTCTGCGGTGGTTCTCCGACCCATTGGTACGGTTTGCCATCATCCCTTATTTCGTGTTCTTCTCGGGTTTCATTGAGAACTACGGCATCCTGATCATCATTTTCGCGTTCTTGATCAAGCTTGTTCTGTATCCGCTCACGAAGAAGAGCTTCGAGAGCATGGCGGCCATGCGCGAGATCCAGCCAGAGATGAAGCTCATCCAGGAGAAGTACAAGGATGACCCACAGAAGCAGCAGCAGGCCATGCTGAAGTTGTACAAGGAGGCAAAGGTGAACCCACTCGGCGGATGTCTGCCGAACTTGCTCCAGCTCCCCATCCTCGTGACCTTGTGGATGTTCTTCCAGAACTCCATTCTCATCCGGCAGAAGCCCTTCCTGTGGGCTGAGGACTTGTCGGCGCCCGACGTGATCCTGAGCCTTCCGTTCAACATCCCGCTGTTGGGCGACCACATCAGTGGCTTTGTGCTCCTGATGACCATCACCATGATTGTGCAGATGCAAATTTCGGGCCAGACCGCACCGAACAATCAGATGAAGGTGCTCACCTACATATTACCTGCGATGCTTTTTGTGTTCTTCAACAACATCGCATCCGGTTTGAGCCTGTACTACATGATCTACAACCTGCTTTCCATTGGCCAGCAGATGTTGATCAACAAGCAGATCGACCATGCCAAACTGATGGGTTCTATCGACAAGAAGGCAGGCAGGGAACTCGAAAAGACAACGAAGCCGAACAAACGTACGCCTAAGCAATAATGCGCATACGCTCGCACTGCACGGGCCATTTTCCGCATGTCCGCTTCAGGGACGGGCAACGCCACCTTTACCAATCCATATTGGGTAAGCTTCTGGTCGACCGGCCCGAAGAGCGGGTTCGGCTTCGCAGTATCGACTATCTGCTTCAAGGCGATGTTTGGCCTTCCGGCCACATTGCCACCGAGAAGGGAGCCACCACCAAGGGAGAGGTCGCCTCGGGACGCGTCGACATCCTACTGTACGACAAAGAGCTGAACCCGGCTGTGCTGATCGAGTGCAAGGCACCCACCGTGGCCATCACCGACCAGGTGTCACGTCAGATCGCGCGATACAATGCTGATGTAAAGGCGCCTGTTTTGTGCATGACCAACGGCCTGATCGATCATTGGTATCAGTACCAGGAAGACGGTTACAAACCGTGCGACGACATCCCTGAAATGCTGCGCTACAGGGCTCCCTTTCTGCCTGACATTGACTATTGGCGATCGACGGGTTTCGCAGGACAGCATACCATGCATGACTTGGGTTTGGACGACATGCTTGGTGTCTGGTTCACCGGTGAGGCTGCGGAGAACCTGATCAGCTTGAATCCCGGTCTGAGTGGCACCGTTGCAGGAATGTCGCATTATTATCAGGTGGTTCAGGAGAAGGATGCACCCGTCAAACTGGCCTTTTCCGTCGCATCGCCCGACGGCGAGTCTACGGTGATGACAGCGATCCGAAATGTGAGTGGACGCAACGAGGCCGTTTTGTTTCTGCCGCTTGATCCCGTATACTTGGGAAAAGAGACGAGGTACCGTCTGATACGCGCTTCATCCGACCAAGAGCGTCATCTACCCGAGCACATGGCCGAATATTTGCTTGAGCCAGACGATGCGTACAGACGCCTGCCCGTTATGCTCGACGATCTGTTCACGCATTAATTTTCTTTATGAATCGCTCGCATTGCATGAAGCTTCTCCGTCTGTTTCATCCCGGAGAAGACGCCATCGTATACATACAGGGAGCTCAGGTCCAACACCGTCATGACACCGACTTCGAGTATCCGTTTCGACAAGAGTCTAACTTCTGGTATCTCACAGGCATCAACGAGCCAGATTTTCACTTTGTGCTGGACCTCCACGATGGATCAGGGCACCTCTTTGTGCCCCGCAGGAGTGTTCAGTACGCGGTATGGCATGGCATCGTGCGCGATGCCGAATATTATGCTGAGACTGCCAAACCCGATGCCATCCACTACGACACAGATTTAGAAGAATATCTGAAGGCCCGCAAACCGTCGGTGACTTACACCTTGAACGCCGATCAAGCCGCAATGCCGCTCAGCCTAGGTTTGAACGTTGTGCACGAGTCGCTCAAAGATGCGCTCACCGACTGCCGACTCATCAAGATGGACGACGAGCTCGACAAAATGCGGGCAGCCGGCAAAGCGACGAGCCACGCGCATACCGAGGTGATGAAGGCCGTGCGGCCCGACATGATGGAGTACGAGCTGAAGGCGCTCTTCGAGTATCACTGCATCCGGCAGGGCATGCAATTGCAGGCCTACAACGGGATTTATGCATCCGGAACAAACGCAGCCATTCTCCACTATGTCGAAAATACCCGTCGAATGCGAAGCGGTGAGCTTTTCCTGATCGATGCAGGCGGCGAACTGGATGGCTATACCCACGACATCACCCGCACCTATCCGGTGGACGGCACGTTCACAACCTTGCAGGCGGGTGTGTACGATGCCGTATTGGCCGCTCATAAGAACAGCATTGATCGGGCTAAACCGGGCGTCCGGTTCGAAGATCTGCACCTCGAAGCCGCGCGCGATATTTTACGTGGACTTTGCGACATGGACATCGTACGAGGCGACGTTGAAGTGATGATGGAGCAGAATGTGTTTGCATTGTTTTTTCCGCACGGTTTGGGCCACTTCCTGGGCATGGATGTGCATGATCCGGGAGGTTATCCGAAGGGCGTTGACCGAATCCAGCGCCCAGGGATCCAGTACCTGAGGGCCAGAAGGACGCTGGAGCCCGGCATGGTGCTCACCATCGAACCAGGGTGCTATTTTATACCGGCCTTGTTGAATCCGGCCATGGAAGATCCTGCGGTGAAACCGTATCTTAATGTCTCATTACTGGGCAAAATGCTTGATTTTGGTGGTATTCGTATCGAAGATGATATCGCCATCACCGAAACAGGCAATGAAAATCTCACCTCCCTTCCTAAGGAGCGGACTGAAATTGAATCGATTATTCAATCAACCAAATAGACTGTTCACGATGAAAAGAGCTGCTTATCTGCTGATGCTTCTGGTTTTTCCCGTCTTGAATGCATTCGGTCAAGGACTCGACACCTTACAGCTGAAGACGATTTTCCACGAGCCGTACCTTGCTGGTGTGAGGCCGTCGTTCCAGTCGTTCTCCGACGACGGCAAGAAGGTCTATTTTTCATGGAACGAGGAACACACGTCTCGGTCGCAGCGCTATGAGGTTGACCTCGATGGGAAGAATCTCAAAAAATCGGAACCGGCAAGGCCGATGGGTATGCGAATCGAGTCGCCCGACAAGCGCTATGTGCTCACCTCGCAGGGTGGCGATCTGTACCTGTCGGACATCAACGGTGAGAATCGTCGAGTTTTGACAGCCATGGACGGCAACGAAGGTGGAGCCGTATGGTCGTCCGACAGCAAGAAGGTTGCTTTCACCAATAATGGCGACATCTATGTTCTGAGTCTGGATCCAGCATCCATCCGACAAATTACCGCAAAGAAGGACGACGAGCCCAACTATTCCATCTGGGGTTGGGGTCTCGGCAACCAACGGCTCGTCGTAACACAAGTGGACAATTCAGGAACTACGGAGGTATTTTTCCCGCGCTACGTAGATAAGTTTGTCCAACCGGGCGGTTCACGCCGCGGATTTGGCGAGACCACCCTCAGCGAGATCAACCTCGAAACCAAGAAAGTGACGGAGCTTTTCGCCGGTGTATATCGTATTGGGGCAAGAGGTGTGAGTCCGTCGGAGCGTTATTTCATGCTCGATCGTACCGACGTTGCTCAAAAAAACCGAGAACTGATGATGTACGACTTTTCGGAGGGAACAATCAACACAATTTTCGCTGATTCAACCAACGGATGGATGTCGGGTCATACCGCATCGTTCGGCATCGGCACCGATCTGATCCTGTTCACATCCGAGCGCGACGGCTGGAACCATCTCTACACCGTCAACCCGGACGGAAGCGGCATGAAGCAGCTTACAAAGGGTAATTTTGAAGTCGATTGGCACGCTTGGCTGAGCGACAACTCGGTGATCTATGCTTCCACAGAGGTTGATCCGGGCGAGCGCCACCTCTACACCTTGGTGCTAAATACAGGAGTGATCAAACAGATCACCACCGAGGAGGCCTTCCGCGAGGCGTTCCGTTTGAGCCCCGATCGCAAGCATGTGGTGTACGAACGCACCTTCTGGAATCAACCCGAAGATTTGTACGCCATCAACTTGATGAATTACAACAAGGAAACACGTCTGACCAACTCGGTACCCGACCGCTTCCACGCCATTAATTGGCAGGTGCCCGAGTACCACCGCTTTCAAGGACGTGACGGTTCCACCATGCTGTCGATGTCGGTCCTGAAGCCGCAGAACATGCAGGCCGGCCAAAAATACCCCGT
>CAYZWQ010000093.1:5560-11195 GCA_964481355.1 uncultured Chitinophagales bacterium | reverse complement strand
GGCCGTCCTACTTGTTGGTTCGACGGCGGGTTTGTCGCTCATTCCCATGGAGCTTGCACCCCAAAGCGACGCTGATGCGGTGAACGTGACCATGCGGATGGCCTCGGGCACGAATATTGCCGTGGTTCAGGAGTACACGAAGGAGCTGCAGCACATTGTCGAAAGCGTGGTGCCACGTGAGCGGCTAAAGTTCATGTCTACCGACGTGCGAGAAGGACGCGGCGAGATAGACCTTACACTCGACTTGGATGTCAGGTCGGGCGAAAGTCCGTCGCAGCTGGCCGACCGAATCCGCTCGCACGTTGATGGCGTCATTCCCGGGGCTCAGGTGAACGTTGCCGCCGAGTCGGGCCTCTGGATTCTGCGCAGAGTTTTTGGAAACAGCGGAGAGGACGCTTCCGTGCAGGTCGAACTCCGCGGATATGACTTGAACACCTCCGACGCTCTTGCACAAGACTTGAGGCTGCAGTTTGAGCAGCTCCCCGGGATCGCGTCAGTGAACGTAAGCCGGAGCGAGGGTCGACCAGAACAGAATCTTCGTTTCGACCGAGAGAAATTGGCTGAACTTGGGCTCAGTGTGCGGGCCGTGGCTCAGACGCTCCAAACGAGCATCGGTGGATCGCAGGCGGGCGTGTATCGCGTTGCCGGCGACGAATATCCGATTCGAGTACGGCTCCAGGAGAAAGACCGTATGAGCTACCTCGACCTCGACAACATCGCCATCAGCACGCCTTCTGGAATCGTCCTTCCCGTTTCTGCATTGCTCGACAAGTCGAACGATCGTGGACCAACCGCCATCAGCAGGGTTGACGGACAGCGCGTGACCTACATCAACGCAACCTTGGAGGCCGGTGTCCCACTTGGCGACGCTGTCGATCGCATCAGGGGCGAGCTTTCGCAGTCGGTGATGCCCGAAGGATTCAGCATCGTCTTTGGCGGTGAGTATGAGGAGCAGCAGAAGGCGGCAGCCGATTTCAGGCTTGCGATCATCATCGCATTGGTTCTTATCTACATGGTGATGGCGGCTCAGTTCGAACGGTTCATCGATCCGCTCATCGTCATGTGCTCCGTACCCTTGGCACTCATCGGTGTAGTCCCAACTATGCTCATGACTGGAACGACGCTAAATTTACAGAGCTTGATGGGCATCGTCATGCTGGTGGGCATTGTGGTGAACAACGCTATTGTGTTGGTCGATTACATCAACCTTCTGAGAAGGGAAGAAGGGCTGGGTGTTCACGACGCAGTTGTGAAGGCGGCAGCCCTAAGGCTTCGACCCATCTTGATGACGACCTTGACAACGGTTTTGGGTCTGCTTCCCATGAGTTTTGGCCTCGGTCAAGGGGGGGAGATACAGGCATCGTTGGCTAGGGTTGTGATAGGCGGGCTCACGGCCTCGACGCTCATCACGCTGGTGCTCATACCGACCGTTTATATCATTGTCGCGGCGCCGCAGGAGCGGTTCTACGCCTGGTTCGCGACGAAGCGCTCTGTAGCTCAAGTGGCGGAATCGACGCCATGACAGTCTGAAATGGGAACTCAGTCGGTGTAGTTGTACTAAAAATAACAACAATTATGGGGGATTTTAATTACAAAGCGCTTCCCGAGGGCGCTCTGCTGTTGCTATTTCTATAAAATCTCCTTATCAATCGTCTCATGTACATATGTACGGTTGGCCTTATCAGTATCCTATCTCATTTTTGCGAGCAAGTTTAGCCTCGACGAGTCAGTGCAGATATGTTGGTCAGCTGCTTAACGTCCCTCAATAACATCAACAACATCCCTATGAACAAACTATTACGATTCTTCGTGATTCTGCTCATGTTGAGCGGATCTGCGGGTATCGTTGCTGCTCAGTCGTTGACAATTTCCGGTGTGGTGACCGACAAGACCACCGGTGAAGTGTTGCCGACAGCCAACGTTTTCATCGTAGAACTCAACCGTGGCGCAACCACCAACATGGAAGGCCGCTACGAAATCCAAGTCACTCCAGGTTCATACACAGTTCAGGTGAGCTTTATCGGCTACCGCCGTTACTCCACCAAGGTGACCGTCGGCAATTCCAACCTCACGCTCAACGTGGCGATGGAAGCCTCGACCCTCAACCTTGATGAACTCGTCGTTGTTGGCTTCGGTACACAGTCGAGAGCTTCGATCACAGGATCGATCTCGCAGGTGTCTGGCGAAACCATCGAGAAAATGCCGGTGAACACTGTCGAGAATGCGATGCAAGGTCGTGTTGCCGGTGTTTTTGTGCAGCAGAACAACGGTAAGCTGGGTCAGGGCATCCAAATCCGCGTGCGTGGATCGTCGTCCGTTACGGCCAGCAACCAACCGCTTTACGTTGTTGACGGCATCCCAGTGGTCATGGACGATTTTTCACTGAGTGGTGCGTCAACCAACCCGATGGCACAGTTCAACTTCAACGACGTTGAGTCCATCCAGATTCTCAAGGATGCCTCCGCCGCCGCCATCTTCGGATCGCGCGCTGCCAACGGAGTGGTCCTGATCACAACCAAGCAGGGACGTCCCGGTAGGACAAATTTCAATTACTCCTTCCAGACAGGTACCAGCGAGCCAACGAACAAAATCGAGATGATGAATGCCAAAGAGTACATCAACTATATGTACCAAGCGGCTAAAAATACCGACCGCATCCGTGCCTCGCAGGGTCTGTCGCAGAACCGTGTGTTCATCCTTGAGGACACCTTCGACTACTTCTCGCTTGGAACCGACTGGCGTCGTTGCTTGGCAACAGAGTATGGCGGTCAGGGTGGTGAGTGCGTCGTCGACATCAACTGGCAAGACCTTGCGTTCCAAGACGCCACCATGTACTCGCACGATCTTTCCGCATCGGGCGGTAACGATGCGACCCGGTTTTTCATCAGCGGTCACTACAGCGACCAAGACGGTATTCTGATCAACGACCGCTTCCAGCGCATCACGGGTCGTCTGAACCTCGACCACCGTGCGAGCAGCAAGATCAACGTGGGTATGAACCTGAACTTGGGTCGCAGCTTCCACCAGCGTCTGTCGACCGACAACGCATTCTCGACACCGATCCAGCTCATTGCCCAGATGCCGATGAGCCCGCTCTATTACCCAGAAGAATCGGCTCTGCCAAACTATGTGCCGTCCAGCGAGCTGAACAACGATACCTACTATTACAACGGTATCATTCACCGCGACTTCTCGAAGTACAACGTTACTACGATGCGCAGCACCGGATCGGGCTACTTCCTGTACAAGATCCTTCCTGAGCTTGAGTTCAAGTCGGAAGTATCTGCCGACATCGTGACTGGCAGCGACGACCAGTGGTACAGCCCGAAAACGGCCGTTGGTTTTGCGTCTGCAGCTAATGGTGGTTATGCCTCCATAGCCTGGCAGCAGACCCAGTCGTATGCAACCTCGCAGTACCTGAACTACGCCGGCAATTTCGGCCAGGATCACACGGTCAGCGCCACTGCCGGTATGAACTATCAGTACAACGACTACAACTACGCGCTGGCAGCGGCCTCCGGATACCCGAACGACTCCTTCCAGCGTCTGACCAGTGCCGCCAACGTGCTTTCGGGTACGTCGACGGGTTCTGAGTATAGCTTCCTGTCCTACTTCCTCCGTGGTAACTACGGATTCCAGGACAAGTATCTGCTGTCGTTGAGTGGCCGTGTAGACGGATCGTCACGTTTCGGTAAGGACAACCGTTATGGTTTCTTCCCTGCCGCATCGATCGGCTGGGTTTTGACCGAAGAAGACTTTGCGTTCAACTGGAGCGAAATCATCACGTATGCCAAAATCCGCACCAGCTATGGTGTAACGGGTAACGCCGGCATCGGCAACTTCGGATCGCTTGGTCTTTGGGGCGGAACTTCCTACGGTGGTCAATCGGGTATTGCTCCATCCCAGATTCCTAACCCGAACTTGACATGGGAAACAACACGCCAATTTAACGTTGGTATGGACTTCGGCTTCCTGAACAACCGTATCACCGGTGAGTTCGACTACTATGTCAAGAACACCGAAGACCTCTTGCTGAGCGTCCAGATTCCTGCCACCTCCGGATTCAACACTTCGCTCCGCAATGTGGGCGAGATGGAAAACAAAGGTTTTGAATTGGTGCTTAACACCTTCAACTTTACGGGTGCTTTCAACTGGACCACCAACTTCAATATCGCGTTGAACAAGAACAAGGTGACCAACCTTGACGGTCAGGTAATCACATCCGGCTTGTCGGGAATCAACCGTGCCATGGAAGGCCAGCCGATCGGTGTATTCTTCATGCCGATCTATGCCGGTGTAGACCCTGAGAATGGAAACGCGCTCTTCAACATCTACAGTGACGAGGACTGTACGACTGTTACTAGCACGACCACGAGCTTCAATGCGGCCACACAGTGCGTCGCGGGTAATCCAAACCCACGTTTCACGGGTGGACTCAGTAACTCGTTTGCTTACAAGGGATTTGACCTCAACGTGCTCTTCCAGTTTGTGGAAGGCAACGACGCCTACATCGGTGGTCACGGCCGTTGGAGCCGCGGAAACGGTGTGTTCGAAGACAACTCCGTACGCGATCAGCTCGCCAGCTGGACGACGAACAACCGCAACACCAATGTACCGGAAGCCCGTTACCTGAGCACAAACGGTAACCAGAACTCTTCGCGTTACATTACCGACGGTTCATACATCCGTCTGAAGAATGTCACGCTCAGCTACAACATTCCGCGTCGCCTCATCGGTGAATACGGCTTCACAAAAGCTCGTTTGTTTGCCTCTGGAGTGAACCTGCTTACATGGACCAACTACCTTGGATGGGATCCTGAAATGAACACCGACTTCTTGGCAGGTAACATCTCGCTTGGTACCGACTTCTACACCGCACCGCAAGCTAAGACGCTTACGTTCGGTATCGATATCGGGTTCTAATCCACTGGCAACTCAAATAAGGAATCAACATGATTATGAAACGAATTAAACTTCTATTCCTGCCGTTGTTAGCTGGAGCATTCCTCTGGAGCTGTACGGATTCCATGGATCTGCAGCCTCAGGCGTCGATTTCAGACGACATCGCGCTTTCAACCCCGGGCAACGTACAGACGGCTTTGGTCGGCGGTTATTCCGCGTTGGCCGGCGCCAACGCCTACGGCGGACACTACATATTCCTGACGGAGATTTACGCAGCTCCCGCAAACGAAATCTTCTTCAATGGAACCTTCCTCCAGCCGAGGGAAGTGAACGCCAAGCAGATTTTGACCACCAACTCCTTCATCGCGGGCTACTGGTCGACGAGCTACAACATCATCAACCGCGCCAACAACATTTTGGGTGCTCTTGATGTGTATGGTAGCGACACTGCCAACCGCAACCGTGTCGAAGCCGAAGCGAGATTCCTGCGTGGAGCCGCTTACTTCAACTTGGTGAAGATCTTTGGCAAAGCCCACAACGATGGTTCGCCAGCCAGCAACCCTGGTGTGCCCATCATTCTGACGCCTACAAGAACGGTGGATGAATCCCTCCAGGCCCCACGCAACTCTGTTGCCGAAGTCTATGCCCAAGTGGTAAGCGACCTGTCGGCGGCACGTGATGCGTTGCCTGCCGGTAACGGTTTCTTTGCCAACACCTATGTCGCAAGCGCCTT
>CAYZWQ010000093.1:0-5550 GCA_964481355.1 uncultured Chitinophagales bacterium | reverse complement strand
CAGCTGCCGAAGCAAACAGAGTGATCGCATCCAACCGGTATGCACTGTTTGGTGATATCACCGATAACTTCGTACGCTCTGCCAACGGCTCAGAGACCATCTTTGCCGTCCAAAACACAGCCACTGTGTTTAGTAATGACATGGCAGTTTACTACGCACCAACACCCTATGGCCGTGCCGACGTCCAGGTGCTGAACAGCCACCTCAACAACTATGAGGCTGGCGACCAGCGTGCAACGCTCTTCGTCCAGACGGGCCGCGGTCGTATGACGACCAAGTACCACTCCAGCGACTCGTCGGTGGATCCACGTCGCACGAACATCACGGTGTTGCGCTTAGCTGAAATGTACCTCACACGTGCAGAGGCAAACATTCGCACCAGCGGTTCTGTGGGCGACACACCCGTGAACGACATCAACCGTATCCGCACGCGTGTCGGCCTTCCAGCTGTAGCGTCGGTCACATTAGCCGATGTGCTTCGCGAGCGCCGCAACGAGCTGATGTTCGAGGGTGTGCTCTTCATGGACATGAAGCGTACTCAAACCCCTACCACGGGATTGACAACTACGATTCCATGGAACGACAACTCTCTGGTGTTCCCGATTCCAGACCGCGAGATGCTGGTCAACGCTCAGTTGACGCAAAACCCTGGATACTGATCCTGGGCTGAATCTTGAAAAACCCGGCTCCGATTATCGGGGTCGGGTTTTTTTTTGACATCAAAATGCACCCCTACTTATTCGTCCAGTCGTCATTAGACTGCCCTCTACTTTACTGATAACAGCTTTTTTGGTTGCGATAGGAGTATCCTCATGCGCCAACCAACGCACCGTTACATCCGGAGTCGGTTTGCAACAGAAATTGGAGCAACTCGCCGATGATTTTGACGGCGATGTGGGCATCTTTGTGCAACATCTGAAAACGGGCGAAACCTATGAGGTGAATGCCGACAGCATATTTCCAAGTGCCAGCATCGTGAAAGTGCCCATCTTGGTGGGGATATTCGACATGATCGAATCAGGTGAGCTCGACTACAAATCAGAACTTGCATACTACGCTGACTCGGTCAATTACCCGGGTGGAGACAGTGGACTCATCGCCAATCACAAGGAGGGTGCCATAGTACCACTCGACAAACTGATTATGTTGATGATCACCACCAGCGACAATACCGCCAGCATGTGGCTGCAGCAGATCGCAACAGGCGAGCGAATCAATCGGCTGATGGGCGATTATGGGCTTGCCAAAACGCGCGTCAACTCTCGCACACCCGGTCGCGAGGATGCCAGATCAACGTACGGCTGGGGACAAATGACACCGCGCGAGATGGTCAACCTCGTGGTGGGGATCCGAAACGGTGAGATTGTCAGCGGTCCGGCGAGCGAGGAGATGTACCGTGTGCTAACCCGTATCCACTACGACGGTGAGGCACTTGCATTTATTCCGCCTTGGGTGCAAGCCGCTTCTAAACAAGGTGCCGTGAGCCGGTCACGCTCTGAAGTTGTACTTGTGAACGCCCCGTCAGGCGATTATGTATTCTGTGTGGTTACCAAGAATCAGTCAGACACCTCGTGGGAATATGGCAACGCCGGCTTCCAGCTCATCAGAGATGTCTCCAGCTTGTTGTGGCAGACCTTCGAGCCGACCAACTCGTGGCAGAAGCCTGGTTACGACACGTCGAAATATTGGTGATCAACGAGCCAACGAGGCACTCGGGAAGCGCTGGTTGATCCAGAAGTAAGACCCAAAAAGTGCGCCCGTGTAGAAGAGATCACCCAGTAACGTGTTTTGGAAGAATGGAATGGCCATCGTGTAACAGGCCATCAAACCAGCCCAGTCTTGGGTGTAGAATGCCGATCCATACCATACGGCCAGATTGCTCCCGAGGAAGAACAGCGTCGACGACAGAAGGGACGCACCTACGACGGTTCCCATCTTTACCCTGTCGCGCAGTGCGAAGCCGACGAGCACCGTGACGAGGAACAGCCCATACACTACCGGCATGTGAGCGTGAAAACCGATGATCGCATCGCTGATGAGCATTGCGACGAACGGCATGAGGAATGCGATTGTCCTATTGGAGAACATCGCACCTCCAAACAGTGCAATTGCAGCGATCGGTGCAAAATTTGGGGGATGTGGCAACAGGCGGCTAACGATGGCCAGTACGATTAAGACGGCAATGATGGCGTTCTGACGGTTCAGCATGATGGTGCTTTCTTTAAGAATTCAATACCAGGAAAATACGAAATTGCTGTCGAAGCTGAAACCGTAACGTTTCCATTTGGAAAGTGGTGTCAAAGGATTTCGTTGGGGATATTCGTTACGACAAAACCACTTCCCTCTCCTCGATCTGGGTTCCAATAGATGTACAGCTCATCGCTGATGCCCGCCCCGTCCTTGTCGAGGATGATGACACTGATAAAGTTGCGACGGCCTAGAACTGCATCGGCCGACGATGAGCCAACCCGCCATGCATATCCGTGCACAGCGGGTATCTGGTCGACCAGGCGATTGCCGTTGCCGTCAACAATCCCATCCTTATGAATATAAAGAAGGACCCTGCCTTGGAGGCCATCCACAGTTTCGACGACGGCAAGCGACTCCAACGGTCCGTCGAAACCGTCGACCCTCACAGATGCATCTAAAGCACCGTCCGACTCGAGGTACACAACAGCGACAGACTGAGTGCCCGGGCCAAGTGAAAAAGACGTGTCAAGTCGGAGGCCGTCACTCAGAAGTTGGTCGATCACTTTCAGGTCGTCAACATGTGCGTCGCGTTCGACAGCAAGGTCTGATTTAGATGTGCCTGTTTGCTTAACTTGCCGCCTGTCATTTTCGCAAGAGATGAAGAATATGGATGCGATCAGTATGAATGTGGCAAAATGTGTTCTCATCCGGCGAAGTTAGACAACACAATCCCATAAAACAACAAAGGACTGCCCGGTGTGGGCAGCCCTTTGCATGAGGAAAAACGGGGGCGTCTACTTCTGGCGGTTGACCGACAGGAAGATGTTGACGGTGAGCTCGTCAGACACGACGGCAGTCGAAACCCAGTCGCCAGATCCGACTCCATACTCGAGGCGGTTCATGGTGAACGAGCCCTCAAGACCGGCTACCTGTGTGTTCTCGCGCGATGGATGGTCGCCGATGCCCAGCAGCGTGAAAGGGATCTCAATCTGCTTGGTCACGTCACGGATGGTAAGGTCCCCACGCATCAGAAACTGGTTTTCACCCGTCTTTGTGATGCTGGAGCTCGTAAAGGTCATCTTTGGAAACTTCTCGGCATCGAAAAAGTCAGCCGTCTTCAAGTGGCCGTCGCGGCGCTCATTGTTGGTGTCCACACTGTTAACGTCCATGTCGACGACGACATTTGAATTCGCCAGATCGTCAGGATTGAAATTTAGGTCAACCGTGTAGGTTGTGAATTTGCCGACAACAGGGGTGAAGAAGTGGCGGATGCTGAACGTCACATTAGAGTGCGTGCGATCAAGGTTCCACTTGATGGAGGCGTTCGTGCCATTCTCTTTGATGTCGGTTGCCAACAGGGCGGTTGGTAGCAGAAGAGCCACCATGAGGACTAAAGTGCGGAGTGTTTTCATCGTTGAACGGTGAGTGAGTTGTCGGTTGATGTGTTGTCAGGCGAAAGATAACAATTAATTGTTGTTATAAACAAATATTGTTTAGACAATATTTGTTCTAGAACTAGTTGGGAAATGACTCGTATACACCAATCAATTCGAATTCACGCTTCGGAGTTCCAAAATGTTCTTGCTACATTCTGTTCATGTCAAAATCAGGCACTACGCCGCTCATGCGGCAATACAACGACATCAAGGGTAAATATCCCGGTACGATCCTCCTGTTCAGGGTCGGCGATTTTTATGAGACATTCTCTGACGATGCCGTCACTGTGAGCCGTGAGCTGGGTATAACGCTGACCCGCAGAAACAACGGCGGCGACCAGACGCCGCTTGCCGGTTTTCCTTTCCATGCGCTCGACAGTTACTTGCCGAAGCTCATTCGCCGTGGCTTCAGGGTTGCGGTGTGCGAGCAGACGCAGGACCCGGAGGAGGCAAAGGCGCAACGAAAGATCGTCGAACGGGAGGTCACCGAAATCGTGACTCCCGGAACGGCGGTGTCCGACAAGCTCCTCGACCATAAACGGAACAATTATCTGGTTTCGGTCTACAGGCAAGGCACCACCTGGGCCATCGCCTATGCCGATGTGTCAACGGCTGAATTCTACTTGGCCCAGACCGACCACAACGAGCATGTTCAGCTGTTGGCGGGTCTTCAGCCAGCCGAACTTTTATTGCCAAAAAAATGGAAGAGTGATCCAGACCGCTCCTATGAGGGCTATAACGTCACCTGGGTTGACGACTGGATTTTTGAGGGTGACTTTGCCTACAAACTGCTGACCGACCACTTCAAGACCCACTCGCTGAAGGGGTTTGGGGTCGACGAGCTGGCGATCGCTCAGGTTGCGGCGGGTGCGCTGCTGCATTACGTTTCGGAGACCCAAAAGGGGGCGATGGGCAATTTGAGGAAGTTAAGGCCTTTCGAACCTGCCGGGACCATGATGCTTGATCCGGCCACGAAGAGGAACCTTGAACTCACTTCCTCGATGGCAGAAGGCGGTACCGATGGAACCCTTATCTCCATCCTTGACGAAACCTGCACGGCAATGGGGGGCAGGCTGTTACGCCGGCGGCTGCATGCCCCCCAGCGCAATATCCATGAAATCAGGCGTCGACTTAATGCCGTCGAGGCGCTGCTGACCCAGCATACGATACGGGGCGAACTCCGTGCCGAACTTGAACACATGGGCGACTTGGAGCGGCTGATCTCCCGTATTGCATTAGGTAGATGCAATGCCCGCGACATCGTGCAGCTCAAGCTCTCGATTCAACAACTGCCCAAGCTGAAGATTCTGATCAACGGTGTCGAAGATCCAGTTGTCGGTGAGATCAACACGCGCATACGCCTGCTCATCGACGTGCAGGAGCGGATTCAAAGGTCCTTGGTCGACGAACCGCCATCAGGAATACGCGACGGAGGCATCATTCGCGACGGCTACAGTGCTGAGTTGGACGAACTGCGAGACATCACAAAGAACGGCAAAACGTACATCGCCCGCATCCAGCAGGATTTGGTCAGGAGCACCGGCATCAGTTCGTTGAAGCTTGGATACAACAAAGTGTTCGGGTATTACATCGAGGTCACAAAAATTCACCAAAACAAGGTGCCTGACACCTTCATCAGAAAGCAGACCTTAGTTAACGCAGAGCGGTATATCACGCCCGAGCTGAAGGAGATTGAGGAGAAGATCCTGTCGGCGGAGGAAAAGATCAACTCGCTTGAGGAGGCGTTGTTTCATGAGCTGCGCATCTTTGTGGCCGAGCATACCGAGCAGATCCAAGAATTGGCAGCTGCAATCGCTGAACTGGATGTGCTGCAGAGTCTGGCTGAAACGGCTTTCAGGAACAAGTACGTAAAGCCTGTCGTAAATGAAGCCGACACCATCAGCATCAAGGCCGGCCGACACCC
>CAYZWQ010000092.1:0-11236 GCA_964481355.1 uncultured Chitinophagales bacterium | reverse complement strand
CCCGAGGGGTATACCGCTACCGACATCACCGCACGCTACAAGCGGATGAAAGGCTTCAATGTGCTGCATCCCATTGGTTGGGACGCCTTCGGTCTACCGGCCGAGAACTATGCGATCAAGACGGGAACACACCCACGCATCACGACCGAACGCAACATCAAGCGCTTCCGTGAGCAGTTGCAGTCGATCGGTTTCAGCTACGATTGGGATCGCGAGGTTGACACGACAGATCCGAAGTACTTCCGCTGGACCCAATGGATCTTCCTCCAGCTGTATCACAAAGGCTTGGCCTACGAGTCGTTCGCTCCGGTCAACTGGTGTCCCGAACTTGGAACTGTTCTCGCCAACGAAGAAGTGATCGACGGCAAGAGCGAGGTAGGTGGCCACCCCGTCATACGCGTGCCGATGCGCCAGTGGATGCTCAAGATCACCGCCTACGCCGAGCGGCTGCTCGAAGATTTGGAGCTGGTCGACTGGCCCGAATCCATCAAGGAAATGCAGCGCAACTGGATCGGAAAGTCGACAGGTGCCGTGGTGGATTTCGCACTGGCCGACGGCAGCGACACCATCACCGTATTCACCACACGCCCCGATACCCTGTTCGGCGCCACCTACATGGTTCTGGCACCTGAACATCCGCTTGTCGATAGAATAACTACACCTGACTTCTCGACGGCAGTAGCAACTTACAAGACCGATGCGGCATCGAAATCGGATCTCGACCGTGGAGAGCTCAACAAGGATAAATCTGGTGTTTTCACCGGATCTTACGCCATCAACCCGGTAACCGGTGCGCAAATCCCGATCTGGATCGCCGACTACGTGTTGATGGGCTACGGAACAGGCGCGATCATGGCCGTCCCGGGCCACGACGAGCGCGACTGGGAGTTCGCGAAGAAGTACGATCTGCCGATCGTCGAAGTCGTTAGTGGTGGCAACGTCGACGAAGAAGCCTACACCGATAACGAGAACGGCGTGTGCGTCAACTCCGACAACGGCGAGATTTCCATCAACGGACTGAAGGTTCCTGAAGCGAAGGCAAAGATCATCGCCTGGCTCGAGTCAAAGGGCCTCGGCAAGAAAAGCATCAACTACAAGCTGCGCGACTGGCTGTTCTCCCGCCAACGGTATTGGGGAGAGCCATTTCCGATCATCCATGTCGACGGCGTCGCCAAGCCGCTCCCAGAGGACGTGCTTCCCATAACACTGCCAGAGGTGGAGCGGTACGAACCGACCGGCACCGGCGAGTCGCCACTGGCAAGCATCAGCGACTGGGTGAACACGGTCGACCCCGAGACGGGCAGGCCCGCCACTCGCGAAACCAACACCATGCCCCAATGGGCGGGTTCGTGCTGGTATTACTTGCGCTACATTGATCCGAACTATGAATTAGGTCCTGTCGACCCAGAAAAAGAGAAGTACTGGATGCCGGTCGACCTCTACGTGGGCGGTGCAGAACATGCCGTACTCCACCTGCTGTATGCCCGGTTCTGGCACAAAGTTCTTTATGATTGCGGAGTAGTTTCGACCAAGGAGCCGTTCCACCGTCTCGTGAACCAGGGCATGATATTGGGTGAGGTGGAGTACACCGCTCAGAAAAATGCCTCAGGCGAATGGGTTTCATGGACCGACGATCTGCCCGAGGGTTACTCGAGGATTAAGCTCGACTTCAACGAGGTCGAGAAAAAAGGGGAGCGATTCTATGTGAAGGGAACCGATGCCGCCGTCGATGCACGTTCCTACAAAATGTCGAAATCGCGCGGAAACGTCATCAACCCCGACGACGTCATCGTCAAATATGGTGCCGATTCCTTGCGTCTGTACGAAATGTTCATGGGTCCGCTTGAGCAGGTCAAACCTTGGAGCATGCACGGTGTGGAAGGGGTCTTCCGCTTCCTGAACCGCGTATGGCGTGTTTTCATCGACGAGGCTACAGGTGAGCTCAACACCGACATCAACGACGTTGAGCCAACCCGAGACCAACTCAAGGTGTTGCACGAAACCATCAGGAAGGTTACCGACGATATTGAGGGGATGCGCTACAACACGGCGATTTCCGCACTTATGATCATGAACAATGAGGTCATGAAATGGGAGGTCAAACCCACATCCGTGCTGAGCACGTTCACGCTGCTACTCTCGCCATTTGCCCCGCACATGGCAGAAGAGCTGTGGCAACGGCTTGGTCAAAACGAGACCCTCGCTCACCACGAGTGGCCGAAGTGGGACGACAGATGGCTGGTTTCGGATTCGGTCACTATCGCCATCCAGGTCAACGGCAAGCTGCGCGGCAACATTGAAGTGCCCACAGAGAGCATACAGAACAAGAACTACATCCTTGAAAAGGCGAAAACTGAGCCCGGTGTAGCCAAGTACATCGCCGAGGGTGAACTCGTGAAAGAGATCTATGTGCCTGGGAAGATCGTAAATCTGGTAGTAAAGTAGTAAAGTGTTAGAGTGGTCAATGCCGTAGGCATCTCACTTCTCCATAAATAGACTGTCATCCCGTAGGGACCTAAGCTGTAAGCTTCTAACCACTAACCACTCTACCAATCTACAATTGTCGCGTCAGAACCAAACCGCTCAGCCAGTCCTGAACCTTGTTGTTGAGCACCTCGAAATAGTAGGGTGAGCGCTGCAGAACGTAGATTTCGAACGGATACTCGCGCGCTGCGATGCGTGTGCGCTTGAAGAAGAACACACGCGACGGATCATCGGGGTTGTTACCGTAGATCCAGCGCATCTGGTCAAGGCGGACTTCAACGTCCCATGGTGGACCAAACAGCACATAAATCATCCCGGGATCGGTCATCCAGCCAGGCTTGAAGTGTGGGAACTGCTTGTTGGCCTCCTCCACGCGCAGATAGTACATTTCAAGCACGCTGCGAGCCTTCACGGCATTCTCAAGGTTGTTAAGCCAGAAATAGTCGATTTCGTATTTCAGGGAGTCCAAATCCTCGATCTGCATCAAGCGCCGGTGTTTGCGGTCGTCCATGAGGTAAATGAGTGGTTCGGCAAGCTCCTTGAGCGTGCGCACCGATGGATAGAAGTCCGTCTTGACGCTGAAGTCGCGCGAACTGATCAAGGGCGCGGCGAGCTCGCCGCCGGTGACCGTAATCTCAAAGCGATAGGCACCCCGAGGAAGGTTGGCGATGGGATACTCGATCAAAATGCTTCCCGTTTCGTCGAGCAACGTACGGGTCTGGGTCTCAATGACCTCAGCATCGCGAGTGTCGATTCCTTTGTATCCGATTTCCGACGGACTATAATCGCGTAGGTACATGGCGCGTGCCGGCAGCGAGTCGATTTTGAATTTGTACAGGCGCATCGCCACATCGAGTCGGCTGTCAGGGTCGCCTTTTGTGATCTGGTACTGAAATTTCAGGGTGTCGAAGCGAGCAGGAACGTCGTATGTAGTTAATGGAAAGTAATTGTTGTCATTTCCGAGGGTATCGACGCGGGCAAGCATGTTGATGTCGGTAAGCAGTATGTTGGTGCTCTCGGGATCGGGTATCTGGGTCGATGCAGTACGCGTCGTGTTCTTGTTGCTTTGCTTGTCGGTTACTGTAATGTTGACGGTGTACCGACCAGGTGGCATCGGGAACCGCTCCTGGAACGAAAAGACATCCTGATTTGAAGTGATGCTGTTGTCGGTGTCCTTAATGGAGAAGTCGAAGCTACGATTGATAGCCGACGGAGTCTCCACGTCTGTTTTTATGATCTGCACCTCGATGCCCACGTCAGAGATAAACTCATCATCCACATTTTTGTAGATAAGGCTGCCGAACACGATGTCAACTGCAACATTGATGCCTGGCTGGCCTCGGTCGTCGAAAATGCCAATGGCCGAGATGGTCACTTCCGGAAAACCCCTACGGTATTGGTAGCCGCCACCGCTTTGAATGGTTCCAATTTGCTCGGTTGCGCAGCCCGCCAGGAACACTGCTAATAATATGAAAGCACTGGAGATCTTAGGCATATCCCAAAATTCGTATGAATGGTCCTTACGGAGTAAGTACGATGCAACGGGTGGTTTTCGTATGCAACGTGTTTTAATGTACAATCTTACGAGATAAACCCAAATACATGGCACCAGGATTCCTGCGATTGCCTTGTTTTAATACCCGTCGGTACTGCGTATTTTGTGGCATCTGAACCCATTCTTTCGCACATCTACAGAAAACACGATTCATGTCCACCCCCGACCGTAAGACTAAGATAGTTTGCACCATAGGACCCAGCTCTAACACCGCCGAGAAAATTGAACAGCTTGCCTTGGCGGGCATGAATGTCGCCCGCCTCAACTTTTCGCACGGCTCGCACGATGACCACCGCCATGTGATCATGGCCATCCGTGAGGTCGAACAAAAGCTGGGAAGGACCATTGGAATCCTGATGGACCTACAGGGTCCCAAAATACGCGTTGGAACCATGCTGGAGGGAGGGCAGGTGATTACCGCAGGCACTGAGGTCACACTTTCGCCTGAGAAGGTTCTCGGCACATCCGACATCATCCCGATCGACTACCCAAACTTGGTCAAGGATGCCAAAGTTGGCGACACCATCCTGATGGACGACGGTCTGCTTGAGTGCCGCATCACTGAGAAGAAAGGCGACCTTATCAGGGCGAAAGTCATCGTCGGTGGACTATTGAAGTCACGTAAGGGCGTGAACCTTCCCAATGTCAGGATTTCCATCTCGGCGATCACCGAAAAAGATTACGCCGACCTTGCTTTTGGGCTCAGCCAAGGGGTCGACCTTGTGGCTTTGAGCTTCGTCCGTTCTGCTCGCGACATACAGGAAATCATCTCCTATGTCAGGGCGCACGGGAGCAACGCCGGTATCATTGCCAAGATCGAGAAACCTGAAGCGATACCAGTAATTGACGAAATCATCGAAGAGTCGGACGGTATCATGGTAGCCAGGGGTGACTTGGGCATCGAAATCCCCTCCGATCAGGTGCCGCTCGTCCAGAAGCACATCATCAAAAGATGCCGTCAGCTTGGCAAGCCGGTGATCACTGCCACCCAGATGCTCGAGTCGATGATCAACAATCCACGCCCTACCCGCGCAGAGAGCAGCGACGTCGCCAACGCGGTGCTCGACGGCACCGATGCCATCATGCTCTCGGGCGAGTCGGCTTCAGGCAAATATCCCGTCGAAGCCGTAAAGACGATGGACCAAATATGTCGGTCGGTAGAATCGGAATCGGATACGATCTATCACAGTTTGACGTTCAAGAAGCCAGACTGGAAAGACAAACAAGTGATTGAAGCCTTGAGCTACTCATGCATTAAACTGGCCGAAGACGTCAACGCAACTGTGATCGCCACAATCACCCACTCGGGCACCACTGCGCGCCGTATTGCCAAATACCGTCCACATGTGCCCATCATCGCCTTCACCGAGAGTGAGATCGTTGCACGTCAGCTCAACCTGGTTTGGGGGGTGCATTCGGTGAAGATCAACGAGTTGTTCGACACAGACCAGAGCATCGAGCGCATGGAGAACTATCTGGCCAGGCACGAGTGGACGGGTCCCGGTGACCGTGCCATACTTGCCACGGCAATCCCGACTTCAAAAAAAGGCCGGACTAACATGATAAAAGTCAGCACGCTGTTGTAGGAATGAAACCCCGCCTGTCTTTCATACTTCTATTAATGATGGTTGTGTTCGGCACGTTCGGATGCAAGTCTATCTTCAAGACACGGTGGTCCAACTTCAACGCGTACTACAACACGTTCTACAACGCCGAACGATACTACAAGAATGGATACGAAAAGGTTGAGCGACGGGTTGACCCCATCAACCCCGAGCAGCCGATCCGCATCCACAAACGTCCCAACAGCACCCTCGACACCGATTTTGAGAATGCCATTCTGAAGGGAGCCGATGTGCTTCGCGATTTTTCAGACTCGAAATGGGTCGACGACGCCCTGTTGCTGATCGGCAAGTCCTACTACTTCCAGGGGCAGTACTTCTCTGCCGACATGAAATTCCAGGAGCTATTGGCAGCCACCAACAGCACCTCCATGAAACAGCAGGGAGTTTTTTGGCGGGGGCGTTTTTTCCTGGAATCGGAACAGTATGAGACGGGCATCGATTATTTGAGCTCCATGCTGTTTGACGAGGACCTGCGTTGGAGGGATGCCGAGGCAGCCGAGATCAAACTGCTTATGGCGCAGTTGCATGTCGAGTTAGAGCAATGGCCACAAGCCGAACAACTTCTGGTTGAAGGCCTCGAACATGCCCGTGGACGCCACGTGCTGGCAAACGGGTGGTTTCTCCTCGGGCAACTTCGCGAGCGGCTCGACAACGAGGTAGGTGCCCTCGAAGCATACTCGCGGGTGCCAAAGTTCAATCCAGACTACTCGATGGTGTACAACGCACGTCGCAAGCAAGCCGAAATCTCACGCGAGACAGGCAGGCTCGACGAGGCCCTGAAATTGTTCATCGACATGAGCCGCGACGACAAAAATTTTGATGAACTTGCCGAGTTAAACTACGAGATTGGCCGCACCTATCAGCTGCTTGAAGACTACCCACGTGCCGAACGGTTCTATAATGACGTGCTCAGGTATACCATCAGTTCCCCATCGGTTGAGACCAAGGCAAAATCGTATTATGGTTTAGCTGAGGTAAACAAGGACTACTACGTCGACTATTTCCTGGCTGCTGCCTACTTCGACTCTGCCGCCAGTTCAGGAAAGGATTTAGACAAGCTCCCATCGTGGTTTGATGCCGCAGAACTGTCTCTGTCTTACAACACCTACCGCAGGTTGTACAATGAGGCCTATGAAACCGACAGCCTTTTGTGGTTGAGCAATCTCAACGAGGAAGCCTTCGACTCGGTGATCGCAATCGTGCGAGAGCAGAAAATTGCCGAGATGCGCGAAGAGATGCGCCGGCAGCAAGCGGCCGCCAATACGTTGGTCAACCTTGGAGCTGACCAACAAAACACAGGTGCGAATTCGGGTGCCTCAGCTGCGAGCGGATTTCTGAACCACAAGAATCCGACCATGGTCAGCGACGCCAAAGCGGCATTCCGCGCCATTTGGGGCGATCGTCCTCTTGTCGACAACTGGCGTAGAATGGATGCGGTTCGTCTGGCCAAGGAAGACCCCGAACTCGGCGGTGAACTTGAGGACGGCTCCGCCACAGGAGCCTCCGATGAGCTCACGGTAGAGATCGACTTCAGCAAGATTCCATTTACACCCGAGGAAAAGGAAAAGTCTCGCGAAACCATCGCCAACAAAATCTACGAAATCGGCAACGTTTTCTTCCTGCAACTCAACATGCCCGACAGTGCCGACAACAGATACCGTAGAGTCATAAGCCTGTACCCCGATTTGCCGGTGGCGGCCCAGGCGAAGTACTCGCTTTCCGAGCTGTATTACACCCAGGGCGATTCGGCCGCATCACAGATATGGGCCGACCGTTTGGTCGAAGATCACCCCGAGACCATTTTTCGAAACCGGCTTGCCGAGAGGTTTCCCACCCGCATACAGCCCATCGACATGGGGCTGTCGAGCGAGGACAGCATTCGCGTTGCGTTTGACGAGCGACTTCGGTCGCTGCGCGACACGGTGAACGTCCAAAACATCGAGCAACTGAGGGCTTTCAGTGCCGAAAAGTTCGACAGCCCTCAGGCCCCAGACGCCATGCTTCTCGCTGCCCACAAATACATCGAACTCGGCAAACAGGATAGCCTGTACAAGGAAAATCATCCGAAGTACGTTGATTTGAATGCCGAATGGGAAAGAAAGGAGCTCATTTTCGCGGCCCTGAAGGATTCTGCCAAGACGATTCTATCCGACAGTTTGGCCACCGCGGCCGATTCCCTGGAATGGAAACCCATCGCTGACTCAGTTTTCAAGAAACCCAACTTTCCACAGTATTATCCCTACTATGGCGCCATGTGGGACAGCTCGAGGGTTGTCTTGAGCCAGTGGGAAACGCAGTTTCAGACCAACAGCAAAAAGGACATCGTCTCGAAGCTCGCTGCCAGCCTGAAGTATCCCGATTATGTGGTGTCGTACCTCGATTCAATTCGCATTGCCAACGAACCAAAGCCGGAGGTGCCAGCCGACTCGTTGGGCGCCGAGTTATTGAGTGCTGAAATGGATTCCACCATATCCGATTCGCTGCGATCCGTCATGTCTGATTCGCTGGCAGCTATGTCGAGTATGGCAGACAGCTCAATGGCCAACAAGATACCCCCACAGGTGGCTGACTCGTCTGAAGCTGTTTCACCACCAATTCCACCCGATGCGACACCACCCACATCTGTACCACCCGACCAAGTGCAGGACAAGATGGTGATGCCCGACGGCCGAAAAGTGTTCACCACCGAAGAATTGGGTGCGACAATCGAGCCGATTATGGATATCGATCAGTTCATCGACGACCTGCAGCTGGAGGACGCCTTCAGTGGCGTCACGTTATCGGGGGAGCTGAAGTTCAGGTTGAGGATCAACGAATTTGGTCAACCCATCGAGGTGGAGGTCAAAGACGACGCAAGCCTCGAAGCCGTTGCAACCTACGTCGCGCATGCACTTAAAGAGGCGATCACCTTCAAGCCGATAAACGGGCCGTCTGGTGAACCCGTGGTGGTCGAGGGAGAGCTTGTGATCAAGCTGTAGACGTCAATAGCGAGTCAATTCGGCCACTGTCGCCATACCTTTGTGCTCAAGGCTCAGGCTGATTTCACGGTTGATATGGCCCGGCAGGGATGGCCCCTCGTATATCAGACCCGTGTAAACTTGAACCAGGTTTGCTCCCGAATCCAGCCGCTGTATGGCATGGTCTGCATTTTCAATGCCCCCAATTCCGATGATCACGGAGTCCTTTCCCGCAAGCACGCGCAGTTTACGCGTCAGTTTTTCGGCTCTGTCGCGGATGGGTCGCCCGCTTAATCCACCACGCCCGATGCGCTCCAGCTTGGATGGGTCGGTGAGCAAGCCGTCTCTGTTCGTTGATGTATTGCTGACTGCGAATCCGCGCACTCCGGCATCAAGGCTTATGCCGACGAGCGACTCAAGTAAATCGGCGTCGATATCCGGAGAGAATTTCACAAGCACAGGGATCGCTGGGTTTGTGCGAGCGGTCGCAATTCCGCTCAGCAAGTCCCTCAGAGGTTCGGGTTGCTCGAAGGTGATTCCCTCGGCGGTATTGGGGCATGAGATATTCACCATGATGTAGTCGGCCTTCTCCTCGGCTTTTCGGAAGCTGTAGATGTAGTCTTCAATGGCCGAATCTCCCAAAATGGACGGGTCGTGTGTCTTGGCGATATTGATGCCGACGGGAACCGTTACGCCGCGCTTGTCGAGACGGTCTACAATTACGTCGGCGCCGTCATTGTTCAGCCCCATACGGTTGATGACGGCCCTGTCTTCCGGCAATCGGAACATACGTGGCTTTGGGTTGCCACGCGACGCCTTTGCCGTTATGCTGCCGATTTCGATATAACCAAACCCAATGGACTGCAATGCTTTAAGGATGACTCCATTTTTGTCGAAACCGGCCGCTATACCGACAGGGTTCCTGAAGCGAAGCCCCATCAATTCCTGTTCAAGCTGCGAGCTGCCCGAATGGTAAAGCATGGCGGCCATGCGTTGGAGAACCGCATATCGGTTCACCTTGCGAGCCAGATGCATAGCCAAGTCGTGCGCCTTCTCGGCATTCATAGCAAAGAGGACTGGTCGGATTACATTACGGTAGAACATGATCGTAAAAGTACAAAGTTTATCCCACAAGATGATCTCTTGCCCTTCTTGTTCGTATTTTTCGGGATGAATTCTTCTCATGTGAATTTCGGATCGTACTCCGACGTCGAAGCCTGGTTGAACGCACGTCCCCAGTTCAGCAAAGATGGTAAAAAGGCTACCGATTTCAGGCCAGGAAAGCTTGTGGATTTCTGCTCCCGACTCGATCACCCCGAGCGGAAGGGAAACTTTATCCACGTTGCCGGAACCAACGGGAAGGGGAGCACCTGCAGCATGATCGCATCCATGTACCAAGTGGCCGGATATAAGGTGGGACTCTATGTATCACCGCACGTGGAATACTGGAGGGAGCGAATCAAGATCAACGGCGAGGCAGTTTCGGAACCACGAGTTGTGGCGGCATTCCAAAAAATGGCAGGCGTGCCGGGATTTGAACAACTCACCTATTTTGAGCTGGGAACTATAGCCGCCTTCTTGATCTTTGAGGAGGCAAATGTCGATGTATCTGTGATGGAGACAGGAATGGGCGGGCGTCTTGATGCCACCAACATATTGGTTCCGATGGTTAGCGTCATCACATCCATCGGGCTGGACCATACCGAATATCTTGGCGACACCATCGAGGCGATCGCCTACGAAAAGGCAGGGATCATAAAACCCGGAATCCCCGTCGTTGTCGGAGACCTTTCTGCACCAGCTTTGTCGGTGATCCACTCCGTGGCCAGTTCTAAGAACGCCCAGGTGATATTGTCGACCGATATGACCCCTCATTTCGATTCGTCAACCGGTGATGTTGTGATCCATCGGCAACATGAATCGGTGCGCTTCAAACCTGACCTCGCCTCTGTGACCTCGGCAATCAATGCGGCGATGGCTATCTGCGTATCCGATGAACTCCAACATCGCCTTGAGATTCAGCTACCAGATGTGATCGCCGGTCTGACCCACGCCGGCAAAAACACCAACCTCAGAGGCCGCATGGAGCAGTTGATTCCAAATGGTCGCTGGTATTACGACGGCGCCCACAATAACGAGGCACTGCAGGTGCTTATGTTGAACTTGGAGCGAATTTCGCCATTGCATACCTGGACGGCCGTATTCACCATGATGGGAGACAAGGCAAACTCCGACAGTCTGCAATTTTTCTCCAGATTCGGGAAAACGATTTTTTTTAGGTCAAAATCGGAGCGGGCAGCCGACCCAAGCATAATTGCACAATTTTTACCGGGCGTATCAGTTTGCAATGAAGACGAAATTGTGCAGTATATTAGTCCATTGACCTCAGAATTCGTTATTTTTACGGGAAGTTTTTACTTTTATAACGAAGTAAGAGGGTGGATACGCTCTATCACAGCGCTTGATCGCTGAATACATCCAAGGATCTGCCAGTGACCAATTTCCCGTCTTGATGCCTAAAGGGCTTTTTCAGGGACAGTCGGTTTATCACGCCACATCATCATAATCATATTTGCCCTATCGAAGGCACTGAAACGTGTCGAAATCATCTATGG
>CAYZWQ010000091.1:0-11299 GCA_964481355.1 uncultured Chitinophagales bacterium | reverse complement strand
TCTGGGTGGCGGGCTGCATGTGCTCGACATCGAAACGGGTTCCATCGTCGATCTTGGTGCAGGCAACAGACCCGTGTGGTCACCTTCAGGCGATCGCATCGCTTTCATGGTGGCTGAAGACGACGGATACACCTACACGAGCTCCGACATCTGCCTGATCAATGCCGACGGCACCGGACGACGCGTGTTGAGTACGACGACGTCCCTTATGGAGATGAATCCGAGCTGGTCGCCCGACGGCACCCGCATCGCGTTCGACGTGTATGCAACCGGCGACGTCTATATCATCACCATCGACCCATCCTGACTTATAGCGACTACGAACATGAAACGATTTCTTGCCGCCTTGGGGGCGTTGTTGGTGTTTTCGGCCAGTGTGTCTGCCCAGCCACAAATTACAGGTCTGAGCAACTGGAGTATCTTTCTCGACCCTGGTCACAGCCAAAAGGAGAATATGGGGGTTCACGGCTATTCCGAAGCCGAAAAGGTGTTGCGCGTTGGGCTCCATGCCAAATTCCTGCTTGAATCGATGACTGACATCGACACCGTTTACATAGCCAGGACGAACGACAACATGGTGGTCTCGCTCACCCAGCGCACTGACTTCGCGAACAGGGTGGGAGCCGCATTTTATCACTCCATCCACAGCAATGCTGGCGGATCAACAACAAACAATGTCCTGATGCTGTGGGGGCAGAACGGTGCGTTCCAGGAGAAGGTGCCCAATGGGGGCAAAAAAATGTCCGACATCATGATTCGCCACCTTCGCGACGGTATGAGGCTGCCCTCTATTGGTTCGAGGGGAGACTGCAGTTTTTATGGGTGCTCCGCCTCCAAAACCACCCCTTATTTGCACGTGAACCGCGAAAGCGACATGGCCTCGACACTTAGTGAGGCAGGGTTCCATACCAACCCAACTCAGAACATGAAGAACATGAACGCCGAGTGGAAAAAATTGGAGGCATGGATCCATTTCATCACCTATCTGGATTACATGGGTGCCGAACGTCCACCAATGGGCATCGTGAACGGGATTGTCAAAAATCAGGAGAGTGGACTGCCGGTTAACGGCGCCGTAGTGACCGTCGAGGGTGAAGAATATGTTACAGACAGTTTCCAATCATTGTTCAATAAATACACGAACAATCCCGACCTGCTGCAGAACGGATTCTACTATTTCGAAGATATCGCCCCAGGCACGGTCGAAATCTCCGTGACGGCCCCCGGCTTTTATCCAACAACCATCAATACATCGGTGATCGACACGTTTTTCACCTTCGCCGATGTCAGCCTTGTGTCGAGCACGCCTCCAAGGGTGATTTCATCGACTCCCGAGCAGGACACGGAGCGATTTCGCAGGCTGGATCCCGTGGTGTTCAACTTTTCGCGCCCGATGAACAAGAACAGCGTGGCCGCAGGCCTCCGTTTTGATCCGGCAGTGAACGGCACCTACTCGTGGTCGAACAACGACACCAGGCTGACATTTAGGCCGGACGAACTGCTTCCGCTCACAAACTACGTTGTCACCATCGGTACAGAAGCACTCGACAACTACGACCACCCCATCGATGGAGACGGGGATGGAACCGGCGGTGATCCGTTTGTGCTTACCTTCTCGACCGGACCCGATGACGTGCTTGCACCCGCGGTCGCTGCCGTATTCCCCCCCAACAACGAGTTTGTCGACGAGTTGAGACCTGTCATTTCGGTGGCATTCGACGAGATAGTGATTCCTGAAGACCTTGTCAAAGATAACTTCACCTTATCGCTGTTCTCGAACAGCTCCTACACGGTTGATGGCAACTTTGCGAGTTACAATGTGAATGGCAGGTCGGTGGTCAACTTCTTCCCGGAACGCAAGCTGGCGGCCGATCGCATCTGGCGGTTTCTTACCGCTGCCGGCCTACGCGACGGTTTCGGAAACGCCACTACGACGACGCGATCGCTCCGATTCAGGACGTCGTTCGATGATGTGTCCATCCGCAATGCCGACACCTTCGATGCGGGCATCGCCAGCTGGTGGCTGCCGTCGCAGAGCGGCAGCACCACCGGCACGGTTCCCGATTCCGTTGTGGTTGCAAGCGATGGCGGAAGGAAGCTTCTATTCTCGGAAACCGGGTCCTCCTACAGATTCAGATATGGTTGGGACACCGAATCGTCCAACCCGCTTGTTCGCATTTATACACCCCCGGGATCATCCGTTCGTAACGTGACGTTCAACTCCCAGAGCCTCGTGCAAATGTATGTGTTTGGAGACGGATCGGGCACCAAGATCAGGTTTGCGGTAGAAGATCAGGACGCAGGTGCCGCCAGGTTGGAGGTTAGCCCCTGGAAAACCATCGATTGGATCGGTTGGAAGCTGGTCTCGTGGGATATTGTCGCCGAGGGCGTCGGATCTTGGATCGGTAACGGTGTCTTGAACGGCACGCTGCGCATCGAATCGATCCAACTAACCCGCGGTGAATCCGGCACTGCGTTCGGCACCATCTGGTTCGACGACCTGCGCATAGCGGACCGCGTCACAGCGACCGACTTGGCAGACGATCATCCATCTGAGCTGCCGCAGGGAGTGGAACTGTATCAGAACTTCCCAAACCCGTTCAACCCAAGCACAACCATATCATTTTCGTTGGGCGAGAGTGGGCCGGTCGAATTGACCGTATTTTCGGTCACGGGGCAGAAGGTGGCCGATATCCTTGACCGAACCATGAGTGCCGGCAAACATCAGGTTTCATTCGATGCCCTCAGGCTTGCCAGCGGCACTTACATTTACAGGTTACGTGCCGGCGGCATCGAACTCAGCCGAAAGATGGTGCTGGTTAAATAGCCACTTACCGAAACATACCATAATCATAGCAACGTCGTTACACAACCGAGCTCAAACCGAAAACATGGCATTATTGTCAACTATGAAATCGACACTACTCTCCGCTCTCGCACTTCTCATCATTCTTACGGCGCTCCCTTCCCATGCCCAGACTCTAATCGACCAGCAAAATCTGATGCAGTTGGGAGACAGGACGGGAAACACCACGGGCCGTCTGCTGTACACCCGGGCAGGAAGTTACTACGGTGTGATGGGCACGCCATACTTGAATGACAAATGGACTCCGGCGATCATCACCGCCCTCGACGGCAAGAAGCATGAGAACACCCCCGTGTTGTACAACGCCCATTATGACCTTGTGGAAGCCGTTGTCGGCAAGGACACCTTGATCCTGAACTCAAGGCTGATCACCTCCGTCGAGATGCCTGTCACCGATGCAAACGGCGTACGATATGTGAAGCTCAAGAACGGATTTACTTCCGCCTCCGAGAAGATCGAATCCACTAACTTTTTCGAAATGGTTTACGAGGGTTCCGAATTCACCCTGATGCGCAAGCATTACAAGCACCTCAAGCCGTCCGATTTCAACCCCGCCTACAACACGGGCTCAAAGTTTGACGAGTTCCAAATGCAGACCACCACCTACGTCAAGACTGCCGACGGACAAATCCAAAAAGTGAAGACGAACCGCCGCGATATCCTTCGTCTGATGGGAGACAAGTCGAAGCAGGTTGAAGACTACGTCAAAAAAGAGAAGCTCAAGTACGAAGCAGATGCCGATCTCGTTCGCATCTTTGCCTACTACGAAACCCTGTGAAGCACATGTGGGAATCGAACACCTTAAAAAGGAGTGTCCAATTGGCGCTCCTTTTTTGTTTGCTGCAAGCCTTTGCAACCAATGACGCAGAGGCTCAAAGAGCGTGGTTGGCCGACAGCCTAGATTCGAGCACAACGGGCGACGTCAGAAACGTGCGCATCATTCTGACAAAAAATATGGAAAGCGGGGTTCGCTATCCAGTCTTGTACCTACTCCATGGATATGGCGGCGATCACAGCAACTGGACCGAGCGTACGAAAGTGTTGGAATATCTGGACACATTGGACCTCCAGCTCGTCGTCGTCACTCCCGACGCCGACAATTCTTGGTATCAAAACATGACGGACGGCAGAAGGTTCGCCGACTTCATGGTAAAGGAGTTGCCTATGTGGCTTTTTGACACGTACCCTGTCGATACCTCGGCCCAATACATAGCCGGCTTGTCGATGGGCGGTTACGGTGCCCTGTATCTGGGTATGAGCAATCCTGATAAATACCGCATGATTGGCAGTTTCAGTGGCGCCATCGTGTTTCCATCCAGCCTCCCTGCATCTCCTGGTGATCTGCAGGGAAGGGCGTCTGCCTTGAGCCTCTTCGAAGCCTTCGGCGACGAGTCGCATCCCAACCGAGTAAATGGCGACATTTACCGGTATGCAGCCATTGCAGACGCGCCCACAAAACCATACATCTACCTTCGGCACGGCATACAAGATGGATTCACTGAGTTTCTGCCGGGTCACCGTAAGCTCACCGAGATGCTGTCGAAGTCGCAGTGGCCCTACGAGTATCACGAAATACCCGGAGCCCACAACTGGCCGTTTTGGGATGCCTCCATCCGAGACTTTCTCAGCCGGTTGACTGCATTGCGGCCGCAACCCCGTTGATGCTCAAAAACAGCAGGTCACGGAGTTCGTCGTTTTCAGCGTCATCTCGTTCCTTCCAGCGCTTCATGAGTTCCATTTGAACCAGGTTTAAAACATCGGTGTACGGATTACGCAGCTGAATCGAGTTGTATATGACCGGGTCTGTTCCCAGAATGACCTCTTTTCCCGTAATCTGAAGAATGGCATCCACGGCTTTGTTATAGTCGGTGGCAATCATTTTTTCGAGTCTCGGATTAAGTCCGCGGGAGTAGTACTTGGCCACATCCAATTTCGCGCGCCCCAACTCAAGCTGTGCGTTGTCGATGATCGCGCGAAACACCGGCCATGATTGATAAAGTACCGACAGGTTGTCCATCGGCTGCTTTTGCGCCAAATTCTCAAAGGCTGCCCCGACACCAAACCATCCAGGGATGTTGTACCGGGTCTGAGTCCAGGCAAAATTCCATGGAATGGCACGAAGGCTGCTGAAATCGACCTCATCGCCAGTTTTGCGCGATACAGGCCTCGATGCGATAGGCAGTCTGCTGATATGCTCAATGGGAGTAATCTCTGTGTACCAAGGCCAAAACTCGGGGTCATCGATCAACTTCCTGTAGGTCTTCATCGATACTGCGGCCAGTTGGTCCATAACCTCCCACGAAGGCCCGTCTACCTCTACAAAACCGCCTGGATCTGCCGTTTTCGCCTCATATCGATGCAGCGCCTTCAACTGAGCGTTTACGATCTGTTCGAGATGGCGGTGCGCGATTTCAGGCATAGCGTACCGAAACGAGATGACCTCGCCCTGTTCGGTGAAGCGGATCCTTCCGTTGATCGACGATACGGGCATGGCCAGTATGGCCTTGTTGGCTCTGCCGCCACCGCGGCCCACCGTGCCGCCCCTGCCGTGAAACAGTCGGAAATCGAGGCCGTGCTCGCGGCAGATGTCGCTGAGGTCTTTCTGGGCGCGGTGCAACGCCCAGTTGGCCATCCAATAGCCGCCGTCTTTGTTCGAATCGGAATATCCCAACATGATTTCCTGGAAGTTCCCCCGTGAAGAAAGATACTTCTTGTAGGTAGGATTTTGGAACAGGCGCCTCATGAGCTCCTTGCCCGAATCCAGATCCTCAATGGTTTCGAGCAACGGAACCAAGTCGATGCTTGCCGTCTCGGGCCGTCCCGTATCCCATAGGCCCGTTTCTCTGGCCAAAAGCATCACCTCAAGCATGTCGCTGGCATCGTGTGTCATACTCACGATGTAACATCCGATGGACTCTGGTTCAATTTGTTGAGCCCAGCCGATGGTGTCGAAAACATCAAGTACTTCCTTGAGCTTGGGATCAGTCGGAAAACCGTGGGGCAGGAGGGGCCTGCGGCTTTGGAGCTCGGTTACCAGAAGCTCAATTTTTTCGTCATCCGGCAAGTCGGCATAACGGTCGGATACTCCCGATTCTCTTAGCAGTGTCGCCACGGCCGACTCATGCACCGCACTGTGTTGGCGTATGTCGAGTGTGGCCATGTGAAACCGAAACGTCCGGGCTTGCCATAGCAGGCTCTGAATGCGCTCGCCCTCCGCAATCCTCCATAATCCCATGTCGACGAGGCTGTCGTGCAGCAGCTCAAGATCTTCGATGAACTTCACGGACGAGTAGCGCATCTGGCTGGGATCGTTCAGGTTGTCCTGCCGGATTCGCTCACGCACATGGTTGATCTTCAGCAGGATGTAGCTGATTTTTAGCCTGAAGGGTTCGTCTGCGTAGAGCCTAATGAGCTTCTCGGGCAGCAGAAACGATTCGGCATCTTCTCGAGTGGATTCGATCAGTCGCCGGGGAATATTCAGGCTGCGGCCAGATATGCTCAGCTCACGTCGAAGCTCATATAAAGCCCGGGTGTATTGGTTGAGGGCTACGTTCATCTGCTGCAGGACAGTGAAGCGAGTAAGTGCCGCAGTCACAAATGGGTTGCCATCGCGATCGCCACCAATCCAGCTCCGATAGTTGAGAACGGTAGGAATGGGGCCGCTGTAATTGTAGTACGCTTTGAGTGCTTGGGAGATGTCGTCGTAAATAGTCGGAATGGTGTCCCAGATCGATGTGGAACAGAAATACATTCCGTATTGCACCTCATCCTCGACGGTAAGCCTCTCCCGTCGGACCTCGTCCGTTTCCAAAAGGAGCGTGATCGCCTCGTATAATTGATCGACAAGACTCCTGCGTTCACGAGGCCCAATCCCGGCCCTTTCGAGTTCGGTGAGGATGCGAGCCACACGCAGCTGCTTGTACAAAATGGACCGACGCCTTGCCTCGGTAGGATGGGCGGTAAGCGTGGGCTGGATGTCGAGCCTGTTGAGAAATCCTAATACCTGCTCGAGGGTGTATCCCAGTTCGCGGTACTGATGGATGGCCTCGGCGATCGACTCCGACCGTGGCGCATTTGAAGTGGATTTGCTCTCGCGTTTCGCGTTAATACGCGCGATTTCATGTTGTTCCGATTTGTTGACCAAATGAAAGTAGGCCGTGTAGGTCTTCAAAATCCACTCGATCTGTGAGGCATCCAACGCCTGAATGATCTCTTGCGCTTCGCGGCGCGATTGCTCGTCGCCGTTGTTGGTTGCCTCCTTGCACTTCACTCGCAAGGTCTCCACCAGTTTGAAGAGGTCCTTACCCGCCCGCTCCTCAATGATTTCGCCGAGTAATCGAGCCAAAAGGTTCACATTGGCTTTCAAATCGGGCGAAATGGCATCTTTGATGACAGGTGACGGATGCATGGCGGTCTGTAGTTGTTGAATGATCGGTTAGCATGAACTGGTGGTTAAAATCGGTCTTTTTGAGCTCTGAATCTAATCGGAATTATCATTTAACCAACTGCAACCGGTGTTCAGTGGGGGTAAGGCAGCTGGATGTTGCGTATCTTGCCGGACAATATCATCGAGCATTTATGGCTATGACTCTCAAAAAAGCGATTCTTCCTGCAACGCTCACACTCATCGCGATCGGCCTTTACTTCTTTTTTCTAAATCTCAACAACAAGGTTTATGTCGTAGAAGGGCAAATCATTGGCTTCTCTGAGAACGAGAACCGCATTTTCATCAATCATGAAGAAATTCCGGGTTACATGGATGCCATGTCGATGCCGTTCAATTTGATCGACATGCAGGAGGCAAGCGAGTTTTCGATCGGGGATGCCATACGCTTCGAGTTTCATGTCACACCCGACGGGTCATGGATTGAAAATCTCACCTCAATACCTGATTCGCTTCTTACTTTGAGCGCCAATCCGTCGCGATTTGGAACCATGTCGGGCGGACAAGTCAGCATGCCTCTCGAGGTGGGTGAGTATATGCCCGATTTTGTGATGCAAGACCAAGATGCCAAACCGTTCACGACCGACAGCCTTAAAGGACGGTTCACGGTGCTCACATTTATCTACACGACCTGCCCCGTCCCCGATTTTTGTCCATTGATGAGCGCCAATCTTGACAAGATAAGCGACATGCTCACAGACGATGAACTTTCCGGTGTGCTGCTGGTCAGCATATCGTTCGACCCCGCCAACGACACGCCCGATGTTCTGAAATCATACGCTGGCGAGCATTCGCAGCGTGGAAGCCGATACTATTTGGTTGGAGACTCCCTGAATACGGCGAAAATCACCTCCGCGTTTGGCATATTCACCACGTTTGCCACCGACCAGATCATCCATAACCTTCAAACGGCCATTATCGCCCCCGATGGCGAAATTGTGGCATTGTACTCGGGAAACCGTTGGTCCGTCGACGAATTGGTGGTAGAACTTCGAAATGTGCTTAATCCTGGCGCCTCCTGATGGTGGTCGACCCGGTCACATTCAGGACGCTGTAATCGGATAGGTCTGTGTTTGCCCGAAGACCGAAACCACGAATGCTGTCGGTTTCGGTCACCATGATCACAAAACCCTCTGTGCGTATGGTGCCGAGGTTGCGATCCCACGTGAGCGTGTCGGTTCGAAGGCGGCGTCCGTTGAACCCGTCGATGACCACATCGTCGCGCAGAGTGAAGACCGACTCAGGGCTCAGATAGAACACTTCCTCGCTGAAGGTATCCGTACGCTGCCCGAGGCTGTCGACTAATTGGACCCGTACGCCACCCGAGAAAAGGGTCTCAGTGGCACCTTGTTCCTTTTCGTATGTCGAAGCCTCAGGTGCCTTCAGATACACGGCGGCACGCGTGCCCTCGTACAAGGTGAGATCAATGTCGGTCGCCACCGTCATTTTTGCCAGGCTGTCCGACATAGCGAGTTGAACGGGGTCGATGTCAGTCCTATTTTCGGTACACGCGCCCAGTAACAACAAGAACAAGAGCAAGAACAAGAGCAAGTCGTTGTGCTTATTCAGACTATGGCCTCTACTAAGTGATGACATTTCTTCAAAAAACTTTCGAATCAACCGAATGCGTCATTACTTACTCAAGATCTGGCCGAAACTGCAATCCAACTCATACTCTTGCTCTTGTTCTTGTTCTTGTTCTTGCTCTTGCTCTTGCTCTTGTTCTCGCTCAGTCTTCCGGGTTGTCGTGGTTGCGTGAGAAGTAATCATTTGTAAGCTTGACAACAACTCCGGAGAGCGCAAACAGGGCGATCAAGTTCGGGAATGCCATCAATCCAAGGGCAATGTCGCCGATGGTCCACACCGTGGTAAGTGTCACGATGGCCCCAACGAAGTGTGCGACCACATAGAAGCCTTTGTAGATGATGATGGCACTGTCGCCAAACAGATACTGGGCGGCCCTGTCGCCGTAATAGCACCAGCTGATCGACGTGGATATCCCGAAGAGAAGCACACAGATTGTGACGATGTATCGTCCTCCGTCAAAGAGGCCTGAGAGTCCCACCTCAAATGCGAGCGCCGTCAGTGGCGCCCCGTTCTCGATGACTTTTCCATGGAAGCTGCGGGCAGACTCTCCATCAGTTGAGAATGCGCTCCTTCCGTCCTCGTCGATGCGAATGATTCCATTGAAGGGGGTCGTTTGTGCACGATCTACAAACAGCGAGTCGATGTTGTAATCATAGCGGAAGATTTCGCCGTTCGTGATCACACCGTCGACAACAGTGAGTTCACCCGTGGTCTGGCCTGCCTGTGCAAACTCATATCTGACTTCACCCGCGTTGAAGAGGATGTTTGCGTCGTGCTTTTCCTGCCACACATTCGTGATGATGACAACGAGTCCAGTCATCGTGCAGATGATGATGGTGTCGATGAACGGCTCCAAAAGGGCGACGACACCCTCACGTACGGGCTCGTCAGTCTTTGCGGCCGCGTGGGCGATAGGCGCCGAACCCTGGCCGGCTTCGTTGGAGAAGAGGCCACGCTTGATGCCCCAGATCAGCGTTGTCATGAATGCGCCGCTGCCTACGCCAAAGGCTCCTGCTACAGGGTTGAAGGCCGACTCGAAGATGATTGCGAACGTAGGCAAGATCTTGTCGAAGTTGAGCAACAAGATGACGAGGGCGGAAGCCACATATAGAAGCGCCATCAAAGGGGCAAGACGTGCCGTAACCGCGCCGATACGCTTGATTCCACCCAGCACGACCACTCCGACAAGACCGGCTGTTATGAGACCGGTGAGGTATTTTGGAACGAAGAATGTGCTTTCGAGTGTGTCAGCCACGGTGTTTGCCTGCACGGCGTTGCCTGTGAGGAATGAGCATATCACGGCACTGGCGGCAAAGACAACCGCCAACCATTTCCAGTTTGGTCCAAGACCTTTTTCAATGTAGTACATCGGTCCGCCCGATACAGATCCATCGGCGTTGTTCTGGCGGTAGTGCACGGCGAGCGTACATTCGGAATATTTTACCGCCATACCTAACAGGGCGGTGATCCACATCCAAAACAAGGCCCCTGGGCCGCCGTAGTGAATGGCGATGGCAACACCCGCAATGTTACCGATGCCGACCGTGGCCGAAAGCGCCGTGCTCAGCGCCTGGAAGTGATTTACGTCGCCCACATCATCCGGGTTGTCGTAGTAACCCATCACGACCTTGAAGCCGTGCTTGAGCCTGCGCAGCTGTATGAAGCCCAGGCGGATGGTGATGAAGAGTCCGTACCCTAGAAGCACAAGGATCATCAGGGGGAAAATGTCCGGCTTCTCCCAGATGTACTGGTTCAGAGTATTCACTATCTGTTGTAAAACTTCCATGAGGTCAAACGATCGGTTTACGTTGAATGGCAAGCCTAAAGGTAAAAATGATCGTGGAATATCCTAAAATTTAGTTAAGATTGCCTCATTAGATTCATAATTGAATTGAAATTGTTTCAGATGGCTTGCAAAATCTCATTAATTTGGGTATTAATAGCTATGTCAAGCATTAGCAGGGAACGCATAGATCATTCGCTGCCATGAAGATATGCCTGAAACCCACTTGATCAACTAATAGAAACGGAGCACTGTCATGACTAAGGCAGATATCGTCGAAATCATCTCGTCATCGACCGGTCTTACAAAAATTGAAACGGAAGCTGTCGTTAAGGGCTTTCTCGAAACCGTGATAGAGGCAATGAAGCGGGGCGAAACCATCGAGCTCAGGGGCTTCGGAAGCTTCAAGGTCGTCAAACGCGCGCGGCGCGTGGCCCGCAATCCCAAGACGAACAAGGAGGTCATCGTGCCGCCCCAGTTCGTGCCCGTCCTGAAGATATCCAAGGAGTTCAAGCAGGCCGTGAACCAACATTTGGTCTGAGCCCGATTATTCCCCTCATTTATCGTAATTGTGTCGCATTGGTTTACATTTAACAATGGAAAATGGTATATTGCATCC
>CAYZWQ010000090.1:10669-11311 GCA_964481355.1 uncultured Chitinophagales bacterium | reverse complement strand
CCGCATCAGCATATCGGATGGCTCACTGAAGCAGATCACCGACCTGAACGGCGAGCTGCAGCGCAAGACCAAGCATGCGCGCGTCGAGAAGCGCATGGTTCCGACCACCGACGGCAAGGAGATGCTTACCTGGGTGATCTATCCGCCCGATTTCGACCCGAACAAGAAGTACCCTACCCTCCTGTATTGCCAGGGTGGTCCACAGTCGACCGTGAGCCAGTTCTTTTCCTACCGTTGGAATTTCAACCTGATGGCGGCCAACGGTTACATCATTGTGGCTCCAAACCGCAGGGGCTTGCCGAGCTTCGGGCAGGACTGGAACCGGGAAATCTCCGGCGACTGGGGCGGCCAGGCCATGCAGGATCTGCTGAGCGCCATCGACCATGTGGCCCAGGAGCCGTATGTCGACACGCAGCGTCTTGGCGCTGTGGGAGCGAGCTTCGGCGGGTACTCCGTGTTCTGGCTGGCCGGCAACCACGAGGGACGCTTCAAGTCGTTCATCGCCCATGCCGGCGTGTTCAACCTCGAGTCGATGTACGGTCACACCGAGGAGATCTTCTTCGCGAATTTCGACATGCAGGGAGCCTACTGGGACGATCCACAGCCGGTGAGCTACCGCAAGTTCTCGCCGCACCTGTTCGT
>CAYZWQ010000090.1:0-10659 GCA_964481355.1 uncultured Chitinophagales bacterium | reverse complement strand
GCAGAACTGGGACACTCCGATTTTGGTGATCCACGGAGCGAAGGATTTCCGTGTGCCTGAGTCGGAGGGCATGCAGGCCTTCACTGCGGCCCAGCTTCGCGGCATCCCCAGCAAGTTCCTGTACTTCCCGAACGAGAACCACTGGATATTGACCCCTCAGAACGGAATCGTGTGGCAGCGCGAGTTCTTCGGCTGGCTCGACCAGTGGCTGAAGTGAATTAAGGCCTTTGAATAACTACCGTTTGTATTCAGGTACATGAAGAAGGTCCTTCGCCGACACCTCGGCTAGTTCCCTCACTTCATTCGGGACCTTCGGCTCGGTGTGTTAGCTCAGGATGACAGTAGCGCTGTTATAGGGGGTAGGAGCAATGCACGGGCGGCGTAGCCGCCCGTGCATTGCTCTAATCATAAAAAAAATGCTGCTGTCATTGTGAACTGACACACCGATGCGTAGCGAGGTGTCGGTGAACAACCTTCTTCATGTATTGCAATACAAATGAAGAGGTTTTTCATTGGCTACAGTGTTATCTGTGTCATCTGTGGTTCATAACTAGACTGCATAAAAAAAGCCACCCTGGTTAACCGGGGTGGCTTTAAAATTTGGTCGAAATGCGATTAGACGGTCATTTCTTTGTTGTCGGCAACGGAGCCTACAAGGAATCCGTCGTTCTCGGCCAAGTCGCGGAACTTCTCAAGCTCAGCCTGGAGGGTCGCCGAAAGGCCGGCAATGAATTCGCCGAGGGCTTTTGACGGCTCACCGAAAAAGGTGCGGTAGTCGAGCGAGAAATCGACGCGCGTGCGCTTGCCGTTGTCGAGCGGTGTGAAGCGGATGGTGCCGGTCTGGTTCAAGTTGCCGTTGATGGTGATCCATGCGAAACGCGTGTTGCGCAGATCGTCGATCACATTGGTCGTCCAACGGTATTCCTCACCGCCGAATTCTGCCACATACTCAAATGACTGCGAGCTGAGTTTGTTCACCTCTTTCAAAGAAGTCATGAACTTGGGGAACTCCACAGGAGTGCTCAAGAGTTCATAAACCTTAGCCAAAGGCAAATTAATTTCGATTCTTTCGTGGGCCATAATGGGATATTAGCTTCAGATTTTGGGGTAGAGGATGCAAATGAGCGCGTCTCACACTCGTTTTGGTGACAATAATTCACCACAATAGACCTAAAATAAGCATTATTTTGTTAACCTTCAATGATTTTTCGACCCCTGAAGCACACTGTGACCAATTTCTTACGCATTCTGACGGCTTCCATCGCACTGTTGATCCTAGGCACTTCTGCTTCAAAGGCTCAGTCGGAATTCAGCGGACTCTTCCGCAACTATAACGGCGTCCGTTTCGCCGAGGGCAACGAGTTCATCGTAGGTCGAAACCTCGTCCGCACCAATTTCAGGAGCGACGTGCAGCAAGCTCGGTTGTATGTGTCGGGCGAAGTCTTGAATACCTACACCCAGCGCCGCGATTCCCTGCAGTTCAGGCTGCGGGAGGCCTACGTCGATTTCTACTTCCCAAAGTCGGAGCTGCGGGTCGGCAAGCAGATCGTTTCGCGCGGCAGGGCAAACGGCGCTATCCTTACCGACATTCTCAGTCCCTATGACCTCAGCGAGTTCCTGACGCAGGATTTTGCGGACCTTCGTCAGGGAACCTTCGCAATTACGTACATGGCCGACGTGGGTCCTCACCAAATCGACCTGATGGTCAACCCGGTCATATCAGAAAGCCTCCTCCCTGCCGCCGGCAGCGTCTGGGATTTTCGCCCCGATCTTGACTTGCCCCTCGGTTTGCGGTACGTCGACCTCGACCGTAGCTACACACTTGCCGACATGCAGTTTTCGGCACAGTTCCGCTTTCGACCAGCCCCTTGGCTGAACCTCGACCTTTCGGCGCAGTATTGGGAATACCCGCTGCCAACCTATGGCAAGTCTATCCAGTTCGATGGGACAACCCCTTACATAGAACTGCAGGAGATGCGCCAGCGCAGCCCCATGTACGGTATTTCGGGGGATGTGAACATCACCAGGGGCCTGCTGGCCACATTCGAAGGCACCTACTACACCCGGCGTCTGTTCGACAAGAAGCTGCCCGATCTGCCAAACCTTCCGGGCGGTGTCCTGGGGGGTGTGATCAATCCCGTGATTATTGCGCTGTTCAGGGACCGGTTCAACGACGAGGACGCTTACACCGTCGAAAAGCCGTTCACTCAATTTATGGCAGGACTTGATTACAGTTCAGGCTCGACATTTGTCAGCCTCCAGGGAATTGTCGAGTACGTGCCCGATCACGGCGGAATTGTTGCACAGCGCAGGGTCAACACCACCGCATCATTGCTGCTCCGCGACTCGTGGCTCGACGACCGCCTCAGTGCTCAGGCCTTTGCCAGATACAGCCCCGTCGGCCAGGACTACTGGCTAAATCCGGAGCTCACATGGAAACCCGTCGACCAAGCCGCCGTATCGGTCGGCGCGCAAGTGTTCGGAGGACCAGAACCTGACGACGTATTCAACTTCAGCTTGAGCCGATACGCCGACAACAGTTTCTTTTTCACAAAACTGACCTGGAACTGGTGACGCGGGAATCAATTCCACCCCATCTGATGTTTCGTCCATACCAATGGATGCACTCGCCCAATTCCTCACCAAATACCCCAGAAGCGTACTCGTCGCCATCGTGATTCTGATGGCGGCATCCGTCTGGCCGGCATCGCAGATCCGCACCGACTTCAGCCTCGAGGGATTCTTTCCCAAAGAAGCCCAGACCATTGTCGAATATCAGCGCTTCGTCAACGACTATGGACGCGACGACAACGTCATAGCCGTGCTCCTTCATGGCGAGAATGTGCTTGATCCGCGCATTTTATCCGCCGTCGAGGCAGTCATCCCAGACATCGAGGAAATCTACGGCGTCGAAACCACCATCAGCGTGCTCAGCGCCGAAAGGCTCGAATCGGACGAAGGCAACCTGATCGCAAAGCCGTGGGTTACTGACAAGGAGCTACTGGTCACACACCGCGACAGCTTGCTGCTATCCTGGTCTGAAGACCCCTTCCTGTCCGATTTGGTCATCAATCGCGACGGCACCGTGATGGGGCTATATGTGCAGCTCGAGCCCGACATGGTTACCTACACCGACAGGCAGCGCATCCTCAGGGAGCTTGAACCCCTGATCAGCCCCCTCCATGAGGTTGCAGACGTGTACATCACCGGCATTCCCTACTTCCGGAACATGTACGTGAATCGCCTGAACGAGCAGATCGTTTTCTACGTGAGCATATCGAGCATGCTCATCGTGTTCCTTCTGTGGTATTTGTACCGAAACTGGCGCGATGTGCTCATCCCGATCGGCATCGTATGGATCACCATCCTGTTCACGGTGGCCATCCTGCAGCTGACGGGCGGCTTCTTCGAGATCATGAGCTCGACCATTGCCCCCATCTTGCTTTGCGTGGGGATCGCCGACTCCATCCACGTGATGAGCAAGTATAACGACGAGCTCATCCACGGCACCGATCCGAACCTGTCGATCCGCCGCTCGTTGGTCACCATGGGTACGGCCACCCTGCTCACGAGCATCACCACGGCCATTGGTTTTGCTACGTTGGCCACCAGCAACGTGCTTCCGATGCGGAACTTCGGCCTTTACACGGCCGTCGGCGTGATGATCGCCTTCCTTGTCACGATCATAGCGCTTCCGGCAGTGCTCAAGCTGAGCGGAGAAAAAGGCAAGGTGAATCCAAGCAAGGAGCGCATCCACACGCGCATCGGACAACTTCTTTTCCGACTGGACGACCATGTTTATGCCAACCACCGTGCCATCGTGATCTCCGGCCTTATTTTGACACTTGTCATCGGGTTTGGGATAAGCCAGCTGCGCGTGAACAGCTTCATCTTCGATGATGTCGGCAAAGATTCCGACCTGCTTGAGGCCGCCCGGTTCGCGAGCGAGGAACTCACCCCACAATTCCCGCTCGAGATCATCGTATCGACCGGCGAAGAGGGTGGCATCTACCGTCCGGACTTGCTCGCCCGCGTCGACAGCATGCACCAGTTCCTCGAAACGGTGCCCGAATTCCGGAAGGTGATCAGCTTTGCGAGCCTGATGGAACTCACGCACTCACTTGTCGACCCCCAAATGGCCGACAGCATCCGCATGCCCGATTCATCCGACCGCATAGCCCAGTACCAATTGCTGCTCGAACTCACCGGAGCCGAAGCTGCCACATCGTTCACCGATTTCGACTACTCGGAAGTAAGGCTGTCGGTATTGACCGAAGACATGGGCAGCTATCGGATGAACACGTTGCGCGACACACTTGACCTCGCTCTCGCCAGGTTCTTCCCGGACGAGAAGGTGATGATGACCGGAAGCAACGTGCTCGTCTCCGACTTGACCCACAACATCGTGAACTCGCTCACCTGGAGCATCCTTTTGGCCATCATGTTCATCGGCCTGCTCATGTGGGCGCTCTTCAGGAGGGTTTCGCTGATCTTCATATCCATGATCCCAAATCTGCTCCCTTTGTTGGTTACCGCCGGCATCATGGGTTACCTTCAGATATGGATCAAGCCGTCCACCGCAGTCATATTCACGATCGCCTTCGGCATCGCCGTAGACGACACCATACATTACCTTGCGAGGCTCAAACTGGAAGCTTCCAAAGGGCTTGATTTTCGTTCGACCGTGCGGCTGACCACCGAAAAGACCGGACGGGCGATGATTTTGACGAGCATCATACTGCTCACTGGATTCGGTACGCTTGGATTCAGCGATTTCGACTCCACCCGGCTGATGGGCAACTTGGTAGGCCTGACCATCTTTACGGCGGTAGTTGCCGACTTGGTCTTCCTGCCGGCGCTGATCTACTGGATCAAGCCTGAGATCGGCATCATTCGGCCTGACGCGTCTGACCGAGGTGAACCTGCACATGCGTCCACACCAGTTCGTGGATATGCTGCATCGGAAGACTTGCATCCAGTGTGACGAATCTGTGGGCGTGCCTCTTTGCCAGGGCCAAGTAACCGTCTCTGACACGCTGGTAAAATTCCCTGCCTGACTGTTCCATGCGGTCGGCCTGTGCAGATCTTCTGGAAAACGCCACGTCGATATCCACGTCGAAATAGAAGGTGACGTCGGGCTCGAGTCCACCTGTGGCAACCTTGTTCACGTCGTCGATCTCTTCGAGGGTGAGTTGCTGGCGCCCGTACCCTTGGTAGGCGGATGTTGAATCGTAATAGCGGTCGAGAAGCACGATCTGTCCCGCATCGAGTGCAGGCCGTATCCGTTCAGCTGTGAGCTGCGCCCTTGCTGCCGAAAAAAGCAAGAGTTCGGCAATGGGCACCACATGGTATTTATCGTCGAGAAGCAGCGACCGGATGGCCTCCGACACGTCGGTGCCACCTGGCTCCCTCAATGCAAGCGTGTCGTGTCCGTTGCCAAGCAGACGGTCGAGCAGGAGGCCGAGTTGGGTGGTCTTCCCACAGCCGTCGATACCCTCGAAGTTAATCAGCATGGCCTACTTGTTAAAGGGAATCTGGAAGATTGGCGGCTCCTTCGGCATGATGATCGCCATCACGATGTACAGTGGGATCATGATCCCGCCCGATGACAACGTCAGGATGGCCCACAGCAAACGCACAGCGAACGGGTTGAGCCCAAAATACTTTGCTATTCCCCCGCATACTCCGAGAAACCGCTTGTCGTTACGCGACCGATACAGGCGCTTCGTCTGGTTGAGGGCGTAACTGTCGAGCTTCGATTTCTCGTTGAGGTTGTTCAATGTGAACGGTTTTTCGACGGCGGGCTCAAACTTCGCCTTCGATTTTTTGGGCTTTTTCTGCCCACTGAACAGCCCGATGCCAGCCAATGCGACCAAAATTCCGCCAATTATGGGCAGCGCCTGAACGAGACCCGCATCGATGGTAAAGCCGAACCACGGAATGATCTGCTGAATCAGGAACAGGGTCGTGATGAACAGTATGCTCATCCCGGCGATGGTCTTGAAGTTGAATAGGTTGATCTTCTGGGGGGGCTCATGTTCCTTGAGAAAATCGTTCAGCGCGGCTTCTAAGTCACCTTGGGAGTACTGTACGAGATCCGGATTGCTTTGTGTGGTACGCGTGCGTTCAGACATTATCGATGTGTATAGGTTATCCCATAATCTACGAAGCAGGCACCTAAATGTTACCTACCGTCTAGTTTCTTGCAAAAAAAGTCACATCTCGGTGGGATGGATGCCTTTTTCCGTCAAAATATAATGAACTCGCACGTCGTGCGGCTCATCGGGCACGAGATCCACGACTTCTGCGTCAAAACAGACCCCGACGAACACGCAGCTCAGTCGGCTGAGCAAATAGTCGTAGTAGCCCTTTCCATACCCTAGCCGGTAACCGCGGCGGTCAGCTGCAAGCATGGGGACGATCACCAGCTCCGACAGGGCGGGATCGGCGTAGTCTGACTCGGCCGGAACGGATACACCCCATTTCCCCTGCTGGAGGCGAGTTTCGGAATCATACCAATGGTGGCGCATTTCCAACTGGCCCTCCACGACTTCCGGCACGATCACCTTGATCCCATCTTTCAGAACGGTGTCGAGGAACAACGAGATGTCGGGCTCGCCCTTGCCGGTCATCGGGAGGAAACTGTGGATGACGCCAACATGGCGCTCCCTGCAAAAACCGACCAGTCGTTCGGACAACTGCTTCGACATGATCTTGTATTCATCGGCAGGCCTGGCCTTGCGTGCCTGGATGGATCGTGCCCTCAAGGTCGCTTTGTCGGTCATGGCTGCCATCTCACAAGTCGATTACGAGGTGCATGTCTGCTTTCTCGTCAATGAACGCATCTATGACCCGGTCCCACAGGTCCATACCATACTTGTTCATGAAGTAGATGCCGCTGATGGTCCTCTCCTGCAGGCCGTTGTCCGGAAAAAGCGCGTTTTTGACACGGTGGACGCGGTTCAGCCCCGTCTGCTCCTTCTGCTTCACGGAGCGTATCAGCTTGCCCTTGACGCGGTCGATCGCCGACTCGAATTCGGTGACAAGCTTATCGGCGCTGGCTTTCAGTGTCGGGTCTTCCTGGCCAATGGCATCGATGTACTTCTGCGACGCGGCCGAAAGTTCCGACAACCAGTCGCTGGCCATTGCCGCCGGATCGATCCCTGAGTGTTGGGCCAAGTACTGTTTCTCAAGCTCATCCACCCTAGCTTTGTATGCTGCAAATTCAAAAGGCAGCTCGTCCATCAGCCGCCTGATGGCAGGTTCCACGAGAGTGGCCGAGTGACGCGGTGTGATGACCGGCATGGCAAGCCCAAACACGGCATAGAGTTGCTTCATTTGGGCATAGTAGGCCATTTCGCCCGGACCAGCCACGTAGGCAAGCGTAGGAAGCAGGAAATCCTGCAAGATGGGACGCAGGAACACATTGGGTGAAAACCGCTCGGGATGGTGTTCGATGGCATCCAACAAGGCGTCTGTCGTCCACTGCATGGAATCGCCGGCGGTCCAAGTGCCAGACTCGTGACGGATGCGCTCTCGGCTCCCTCCAGCGTCAGGGTTTAGATAGAACAGCAGCGAATCGGACACCTGAGCTTGCCTCGGAGACACCGTCTCGGCGAGCAGGGACTGTTGATCCAGGGCCTCGTACACTTCCCCTGCGCAGTCTACGGAGCGTGATAAGACAGGGAATAGCGCCGCCTTCACTTCGTGATGGTTGCTGCCTGCCAACACTAGGCCATGCTTGCCGAAAATCTTGGCCATGAGGGTGCCGAAGGCTTTGCCATGCGAGACTCCCTGAATGTAGCGTCCATCGATGAGTTGGCGTAGTTCGACGGTGAAATCGGTTGTTCCGAGCGACTGGAACACTTCATCGGTGAATGCCGTGATGTTCGAACCGATCAGGCGGTCGGCGACCGGCAGAGGCAGGTTGTGCTCATCGGCCAGCGTATGCGTGGCGATGTCACTTCCTTTGACGAGTTGGACCGATGCGACCTCTTCGTAGTCGTGGTCCTCGTCGGCCAGCCAGAACACGGGTACTACAGCAACGCCGCTCTCGGCGGATAGCCTTTTCGACGTGGCGATGGTGCTCGCAATCTTGAAGAACGTGTACAGAGGTCCACCGAAGACCGTCAGCTGCTGGCCCGTGACAATGCATTTTGTGGCGGGGTCTGACAGCAGAGCAATATTGGCGGCGGTTTCGGGCGATATCCCGAACGGACGGTTGAAATCGGTAAGCAGCGAGGCGGTCGGTGCCGGCGAGCTCCACGCCGAGTGGATCCGGTCGTCGAAATCAAAAGGTCCGTGCGTGTAGAGCGATGCGGCCTGGGCATCGCCCGTCATGAGCCGGGTGAACAGTTGGCCGAACGGCAAATCTGAAAACGGTACGGGTCTAATTTCCAAGACGGTCTCTCAGGCGTTGGATTTCGTCGCGCAGGCGCGCGGCCCGCTCGTAATCCTCGTCGGAAATGGCGGTATCGAGCGCCTTGTTGAGCTCCTCGAGCGGGTTTGACGACTCTCCGGCCGGCTTGTCGACCGAGGTGTACACCGGTTCGGCGGCCGTCTCCTTCTCCTCGTCGTCACCCGTGCTTTCGGCTGCGATGCCGGCTTCGTCAAGAACGTGGTCGTTCACGTAGATCGACGCGTTGAAACGGATGGCGATGGCGATGGCGTCGCTGGGTCGGGCATCGATGGCAACCTCGGAGCCTTCGTTCTCGCACACCACCTCTGCGTAAAACGTGCCGTCGCGCAGGTCGTTGATCACGATGTGCTTCACCCAGGCGTTCAGGCCCTGAATCACCGTCTTGATCAGGTCGTGCGTCATGGGCCTTGGAGGCTTGATGTGCTCGAGCTCAAGCGCGATGGCCTGGGCCTCAAACGTCCCGATGATGATCGGCAGACGCCTGCGTCCTTCGGTCTCGTTCAGGATGAGCGCGTAGGCACCTCCACTGCTCGGGCTGGTCGACAAGCCCAGGATTTCCATGTGAATACGTTTCAAATCGATGCAAATAAAAGTAGTGATGCTCTTTGGTTTGAAGTTACGGAATATGCATTATGGATAAAAACGGTTTCATAATGCCATGCCTGTCGCGATATTCGGCAGTATTGATCCAAATAGGCAATGTATCTGCCGTTATTGGTTGACTTTGGGGGGTTTTAGCCCTAATTTTTCGGGTCAAAAAAATTAAGCCGCATTCAATGACGGACAATTACATCCCTATACTCATCATGGTCGGAATTGCACTGGTGCTCGCACTGGTGCTGATGGTTCTGTCCCGTGTCCTAGGCCCCCACCGACCCAACGTGCACAAGCTGCGTCCCTACGAGAGCGGGATGGACCCTGTAGGGCAGGCCCGTGAGCGATACAGCGTCAGTTTCTACATGGTCGCAATGGAATTCATCGTCTTTGACCTTGAAGTCGTATTCATTTACCCTTGGGCCGTCAGGTTCACCGAGTACGGGGTTGGAACCTTTATGTCGATGATGGTATTTATAGTGGTCTTGCTGGTCGGCTTGATGTACACGTTGAAGAAGGGCACGCTCGACTGGGACGTCCGCACATCGCATTCATAACCTCCATACACACACGAATATGGGATTGGAAAGCGCCTTGGGTGAAGGCTTCCTCACCACAAAGTTAGACACTGTCGTAAACTGGGCCCGTGCCAACGCGATGTGGCCCATGCCAATGGGGCTTGCCTGCTGCGCCATTGAAATGATGGCCTTCGCTGGACCCAAGTACGATGCATCCCGCTTTGGATCCGAGGTGATGCGATTCTCGCCTCGCCAGAGCGACCTCATGATTGTGGCAGGCTGGTGCACTTACAAGATGTCGCACGCCGTGCGCCGCATCTGGGATCAGATGCCCGATCCTAAATGGTGCATCGCCATGGGCGCCTGTGCATCGACCGGGGGCATGCACCGCAGCTACGGGGTCGTGCAGGGCGTGGACAATTTCCTCCCTGTCGACGCCTACATCTCCGGATGCCCCCCACGTCCTGAAGTCGTGCTCCACGCCCTCATCCGCATTCAGGAAAAAGTGAAATCGGAACACTCAGTGATGCTCGACGTCTGATGCAACTACCCGAAAAATTCAACCCGTTGGCCGCGGCGATCAAGACGCTGGCTCCAGAGGGGTCCATAACGGTAAGCGTAACCCGTGGCGACGTGCTGTTGCTGGTTCCGCGCGACGTGGTTCACCCGATCTTGAAGATGCTCAAGAATGAGTTCCACTACACCTACCTCTCCGACATGGTAGCCACCGACCGTTACACGTCGGAAGACCGTTTCGAAATGATCTGGAACATCGTGTCGCTGAAGGACCGCAGCCGAATCTTCGTCAAAACACGTATACCGGAAGAAAACCCCACCCTTCCAACCAGCACCGACATCTGGCCGGCAGCCGAGTGGAACGAGCGCGAGGCCTACGACATGATGGGCATCCGGTTCGACGGGCATCCCGACTTGCGCCGCCTCTTCCTGCCCGAAGACTTTGAGTACTTCCCACTTCGCAAGGAATTTCCAATGATGGGTGTACCCGGTTCGATCCCGTTGCCATCCACATCACCCGACGTCGACTAATACCATGGCAAAACAGGACACTTTTCTCGATCGTGCCAATCCTACGTTCTTCAAGGAGCATCAAAACGCCCTCTACAAGAG
>CAYZWQ010000089.1:0-11412 GCA_964481355.1 uncultured Chitinophagales bacterium | reverse complement strand
CCACCGCTTCGCAGTGGAGGGGACGGGGGAGGTGACATTAGCCTAAGGTGGCATAAACAACAAGGGCCCCTTTCGGAGCCCTTGTTACAGTCTTGTATGGTCAACGATTAGTTGAACATGTACTTCACGCCGAAGCGCATTCTCCAACGGGAAGAGGTACCCGACACGTTGTAGCGGTCAAGGCCAACTTCATCGGAGCGGAAGGTGAATCGTGGTGTAGTACCATTTGATTCATAACCTTCGAACTGGTACAGGTAGTAGTTGTTGAAGTTGCCAGGTACGAAGTAACGTGCACCCCACTGGTTGTTCAACAGGTTGGCGAAGTTCTGAATGTCGGCCATCAACTGGATACGCTGACGCTGGCCATTCACGTTCAAGCCAAGATCATGACGCAACGCGAGATCGAACTGGGTTTCGAACGGAGCCCAGGCTGCGTTCTTCTCGGCGTACTTGCCGCGGTTGTTGCGGAGGTACTTGTCATCCTCGATGAGGCGGTTCAGACGCTCCCACTGTTGTGCGGCGGTAACCGTCTGGCCACCAGAGGTGTAGTTTACCAGGTTGATGTCGCTGGCGTTGCGTGGGATGAACACCAAGCTGCGATTAGCGTTCGTGCTGCCTTGCTCGTTGTTGATGTTTTGGGCTGCGTTGCCGCCGATTACGTACGAGAAGGGTTGACCGCTCTGTGCATTCACGAACAAGGAGATCGTGGTGGCGTTGTTGCCGTCGCGAGTCCAATCGTAGCGGTAAGAACCGGAAGCAATCGCACGGTGGCCGGCAGCAAAGTCGGCACGGCCAAACTCGGCAAAGTTACGTCCCTCAATGTTCACTTGACCGCGCCACTGCGACGAGTTCTGCGAAGAAGTACCCTCGCTCAAGGCGTAGGCGTCGTTGTAGCTGTAGGCGAGGTTCACATTCAGTGCACGACCGAAGTTCTTGGCAAAGTTGGCCGAAAGGTTATAGCTGTAACCCTTCGAGGTGTTCGATGCAAGATACACGGCAGTGTAGGTGTTGTCGATGTTCGTGCGCGAGTAGATCGGCCTGTTGTCAGGGCCACCCGTCCAGCGACGCACGATTGTTGGGTTCGAATTGATGTTCGTGTACATAATGTTGTTCAACGTCTTCGTGAACAAGCCTTCGAACGTGCTCAAGATACCAAACGGCAGCTCGGCATCAACCGCAAAGTTTGTCCGGAACACCTGTGGATACTTGAAATCGTTCGTGAAAATGTTGATCTGTCCAGACGGTACCCTGAAGGTTGGGTTCGTGTACTGGTTGTTGATGTCCGGACGGAACAGGATCGGAACACCGGCATTAGACTGAGTCACCTGGCCCTGTGTCAGACCGTTGTTGTTGAACATCGCACCTGGCCATACAAAGGGGATACGGCTTGTGAAGACTCCCAAACCACCACGGAAGACCAGTTGATTTTCTCCGCTGGCGTCATAGTTGAAGCCAAGACGTGGCGAGAGCATGATCTGACCGTCTGGAGACTTGCCCGCACGAACGTTTTGGGCGTAGCCAGGATATGACCTGCCTTGGAGTACTTCGTTGGCATAGAAGGCCTGCATTTTTGGAAGAGCAACGGTATTGAAATAGGTGTCTTCCTTCGGATCGTCCAACATGAACGGGATGTCGACGCGAATACCGTATGTCAATGTGAATCTGTTGCTCATGTTCCACTCATCCTGGGCATAGAAGCCGAACTGCACAGCCTTGAAGTCAGCAGCAGCGGCGGTACCGTCACCCGTGATGTCGTCGACCAGCGAGTAGGAGCGAGTGTACGAAATGGCAGGGGCACCATTCAAGAACGCGTCCACATTGGCGAATCGGTACGAGCCGAAGTTCTGCGGTAGGAACACGTTGTAGATGTCGTAGTACTCGTTGTGGGTACCGAACGTGAAGGTGTGATTTCCTTGGTAGAGACGGAAATTGTTCGTGAACGACAGAATTTTCTGGGTCAAAAGGTTACCCGTCGAAAATTCTTCGGTGCCGAATCGAATCTGACCGCTGCTCACATCGTTGATGATCACGTACGGGAAGTTGTTGCCGATCGATCCACGGTCGTCCTTCACATCCACATAGCTGAGGATCATGTTGTTCGAGGCACGAGTGCCAAACACGGAGTTCAATTCGATGGCAGACGAGTTTGTCGTGCTTGGGAAGAAGATACCGTTGTTTGAGAAGTTGATCGTATTTGCACTGGGTGCGTTACGATTGATGTTCTCGCCATTGGAGTATTGGTGACGAAGTGTCAGATAGTGGTTGGCATTGATGTTGTAGTCGATCTTGCCAAAGATTTTCAGACCGTTCAACTCGTCTTTAGTAGAAGTGAACGTGCCGGGATCGTAGCCATACTGGCTGATCAGGAAGTTGCGGAGTTCGTTGAGCTTGGCTTCGGACGAACGGCCTGCCGTTGCTGACCATTGGCCGAACTCAAACGGCTGTGGGTTTTCGTCGCGCTGAACTTCAACGTTCGCAAAGAAGAAGGCTTTGTCTTTTTTGATAGGACCGCCAACAGATGCACCGAAGGTGCGTCTTACAAATGGGTCGACTTTGGTGCGCTCTGCATCAAGACGGTCTGCCAACACGCCGTTGGTCTTGCCGACGAGGTTTTCATTCTGAAGGAACGTGTAAGCAGAACCCGTGAAGGTGTTGGTACCCGATTTGGTAACGGCGTTGATACCACCGCCGGCAAAACCACCGAGGGTCACGTCGTATGGAGACAACACAATCTGAAGCTGGTCGATGATGTCGATGGCGAACGGCTGAATCCCTGTCTGGCCACCGTTGGTGCCCGAGCTTGCAAGACCGAACACGTCGTTGTTCACGGCGCCGTCAATATAGATGGCGTTGAAACGGTTGTTGATACCTGCGAAGGTGATACCATCGCCATAGAGGCTTGCCTGAGGTGTCAGACGCGCAAAATCGCGTAGATCTTGGTTGATGGTAGGCAAGTTTTCGATCTGGCTGCGCGATACCTGTGTACTCGTGCCGCTGGTCTGGCCGATCGAACTGGCCGTCGCCGTCACGGTGATGGCACCAAGCTGACCACCCGTCTCGGCGAGCTCGAAATTGCGGCGCTCGTTCTCACCCAAACGGAGGAACAAGTTCTCGACGATAGCCGTGGTGAATCCAATGTAGGATACCTTGACTTCGTAGGGTCCACCGACGCGCATCGCAGGAATGCGGTAGTTTCCGTTCGCGTCGGTTGCCGCGCCATACACAGTGCCCGAAGGCTGGTGCGTGGCCACCACGTTGGCTCCCACGAGGGGCTGGCCCTGTGCGTCCGTAACGGTACCACTCATCGAGGACGTTGTAACACCTTGAGCCATAACAAGTTGGCTACTAAGGAATACAACAGCCAGAGTGAAGATTTGTAGTAAGCTTTTAAGCTTCATAATGGTTGGTTTTGTTTGTGAATGATGGTGCAGGCACACTATTTATGAGTCCATGATGTTACTTCCCACACCGGTCCAATTACGACGAACAAAAATACCCCAATTTTCGATTCTTTTCACAATGGCCTAGACGTTTCAAAGCGGCTTTTTTACAATTTGTTCACACTGTAATTTATTTTGAATCTAATCTTCATAACCTCTAATATCCAACTCATTCACGTTCACGTCACCAAACCCTTTCCATCATCTCGTCATGGCATACGTAGTAACCGAACCCTGCATCAATTGTAAATACACCAACTGTGCGGCTGTCTGCCCGGTCGAGGCCTTCCGTGAGGGCCCGAACTTCCTGACGATCGATCCCGATGAGTGCATCGATTGTGACGCCTGCGTGTCCGAATGCCCTGTTGAAGCCATTTTTGCCGATGATGAGGTTCCGGCAGAATGGGAGCACTACATCGAACTGAATGCCCGTCTTGCAGAGCAGTGGGCCGACCATGTAATCAGCGACACGAAGGATGCGCTGGCCGACGCCGACGAATGGGCCAACAAGCCGAAGAAGGCCGAAGACATCCAGCAGTGGTGAGCTAGGCAGGCACCCATCCCGATCATAGATGCCGAAAACGACCAGATCCGACGGGCAGGCCGTGCTCAGATGTCGTAATCTGGATTTGGACCTCTCGTCGCCACGCATCATGGGCATCCTGAATGTGACGCCCGACTCCTTTTATGACGGTGGACAGCTCAGCACAGTCGACGACGCACTACGACGCATCGGGCAGATGCAGGAACAGGGCGCCGACATTATCGATGTGGGCGGGGAGTCCACAAGGCCCGGTTCCGATCCGGTCGACGTCGACACCGAACTTAGGCGCGTCATCCCGGTTCTCGAGGCTGCGGTGCCCCGTTTTCCTGGGCTGCTCTTCTCGGTCGACACCACACGGTACAGTGTTGCCCTCGAGGCTATACGCACCGGTGTGCATATCATCAACGACGTATCTGGCCTGCAGAAAGAGCCGCGTTTCGCTGACCTGTGCGCCGAGTTCGATACGGCGCTCGTGATCATGCACTCGAAGGGCGACCCCAAGACCATGCAGCTCAATCCCGAATATGACGACGTGCTGGCCGACGTAGTCGCCTTCCTCGACCGACAGGTGACCTACGCCCGTCGTATCGGAGTCGAGTCGATCATCATCGATCCGGGAATCGGATTCGGCAAGACCCTCGATCACAACATCCAGCTGCTGCAACAGCTGCAGGTGATGAAACGCTGGGGTGCACCGGTGATGGTCGCAGCATCCCGAAAAAGCATCATCGGCCAGATACTTGACGGAAGGCCGGCTGAGGGGCGCCTCGCCGGCACCATTGTGCTCCATTATGACGCACTCGTCAGAGGTGCAAAAATCATACGCGTACACGATATTCAGGAAGCGAAAGACACCGTTTTGATGTATCATGCACTCAGAACTCCCCAACCCTACCGCAACCTGACGATTTGAACCTGTCGCCATTCGGATTTTTGGAATTCGGGATCAAGGATTTCATCGAAACCCTGATCATCGCGTTTGCGCTGTTTACCGTTTACCGGTGGATACGGGGGAGTTTTGCCGTGCCGGCCTTTGTCGGGCTCATCATCATTTTTCTGGTGAACATCCTCGTGAATGCACTGGGGTTCACCACCATCCACTTCATACTGCGCAACTTGCTGGATGTCGGTGTGTTGGCCGTCATCATCATCTTCCAGCCCGAGATCAGGAAACTGCTCTACAACCTGGGTCAGAATACGAGCATCGACCGCTTCTTTCGTTCGAGTCAAGACGACACGGTGGTCGACGAGGTGGTCGAGGCCGTAAAATATCTTGCCCGAACCCGAACGGGTGCGCTGATCGTGTTCGCCAAGAACGCCGCCCTCACCGATATCGTCGAGTCAGGCGAAACCATCGACGCGAAGGTCACCAGCCGCCTGCTCATCTCCATCTTCCTGAAGGACACCCCCCTCCACGACGGCGCCGTCATCATCCGTAACAATCGCATCGTTGCGGCCTCCTGCTACCTGCCCATCAGCCAGAACCAGAACCTCTCCTCGAATTTCGGCACACGTCACAGGGCCGCCCTTGGAGTAAGCGAAAACAACAACGTGTTTGTGATTGTGGTATCGGAGGAGAACGGCCGCCTGTCGGTAGCCTCGAACGGGACGCTCAGTTCCGGCCTCACCATCCAACAGCTGCGCGAGGAGATGTCAGCCAACCTGAACGAAGCGCCCCTGCGGCGCGAGGAGCCCGTTTTTGCGGACGAATAATCGGACTTGAAGGTCTGATTTCGAAGGTATTTTGCAAGGGAATTTCGTACTTTGGGAGGTATCGAAGGTCCATAAAACCCCACTTGCCATGAGTTCAGAAACACATTCCAAATGGCTGAAGCAGGTTGAGAAAGCCCTGAAGGGCGCACCTGCCGACAGCCTGAACCGGACCACCCAAGAAGGCATAACCATGAAGGCGCTCTACACGGCCGACGATGCGGCCGGCCTCGATCCCGGTTATCCCGGTCAGGAGCCCTTCACCCGTGGGCCCTATCCCACAATGTACACCCAGCGTCCATGGACCATCCGCCAGTATGCAGGATTCTCCACCGCCGAGGAGTCGAACCGATTCTACCGCAAGAACTTGGCCGCCGGCCAAAAAGGTCTCAGTGTTGCGTTTGATCTCGCCACGCACCGAGGCTACGATTCCGACCATCCGAGGGTGATCGGCGATGTCGGCAAGGCCGGCGTGGCCATCGATTCCGTCGAAGACATGAAGATCCTGTTCGATGGCATCCCGCTCGACGAGATGTCGGTCTCGATGACCATGAATGGTGCCGTTCTGCCCATACTGGCCTGTTATATCATTGCTGCCGAGGAGCAGGGCGTCGGACCTGAAAAGCTCAGCGGGACCATCCAGAACGACATCCTCAAGGAGTTCATGGTGCGGAACACCTACATCTATCCGCCCGATCCCTCGATGCGCATCGTGTCCGATATCATCGGCTACACCAGCCGCAATATGCCCAAATTCAACTCAATCTCGATCTCGGGCTACCACATGCAGGAAGCGGGAGCCGACAGTGCCCTTGAACTTGCCTTCACACTGGCCGACGGAATCGAGTATGTGCAGGCTGCCGTCGATGCCGGATTGGATGTCGACGACTTTGCTCCGCGCCTGTCTTTCTTCTTCGCCATCGGGATGAACTTCCTCATGGAAATTGCCAAGCTGCGCGCCGCCCGCCAATTGTGGGCCGAACTGATGAGGGAGCGTTTTGCGCCTAAAGACGACAAGTCGCTCATGCTGCGCACCCACTGCCAAACGAGTGGATGGAGCCTTACCGCCCAGGATCCGCTCAACAATGTGATCCGAACCACCATCGAGGCCATGGCCGCGGTACTCGGCGGCACCCAGTCGCTGCACACGAATTCGTACGACGAGGCGATTTCGCTGCCAACGGAGACCTCTGCTCGCGTCGCACGGAATACGCAGATCATCATCCAGCAGGAGACCGACATCACCCATACGGTCGATCCTTTCGGTGGATCGTACGCCATGGAGCGGCTTACGGCCGATTTGGTGACCCGCGCAAGGGAGATCATCTCTGAGGTGAACGATCTTGGCGGCATGGCGAAAGCCATCGGCACCGGCATGCCGAAGCGGCGCATCGAAGAATCGGCTGCCCGCAAGCAGGCTGGAATCGACAAGGGCGACATCGTGATCGTGGGCGTGAATAAGTACACCCTAAAGAACGAGGATCCAGTAGAAATCCTCGACATCGACAACTCGGCGGTTCGTGATTCACAGATCGCCCGCATCAACACTGTAAAGGCAAACAGAGATCAGGCCGCGGTTGACCGAGCATTGGATGCCCTTACAGTTGCCGCCAGCGATCCGGCACAGAATCTGCTCGAGCTGGCCGTCAACGCCGCCCGTGTACGTGCAACCATCGGCGAAATCACGACGGCCCTCGAAAAGGTGTGGGGGCGTCACCAGGCCACCCACCAGATGATCCACGGTGTCTACGATCACGTTTATGCCGGTGATCCCAACTACGAGGCCCTCAAGAAGCGGATCGATGCCTTTGCAGAGCGTGATGGACGCCGCCCTCGGATTCTAGTCGTCAAGATGGGTCAGGATGGTCACGATCGGGGCGCGAAAGTTGTGGCAACCGCCTTCGCGGACATCGGATTCGATGTGGATATCGGTCCGCTTTTCTCGACTCCCGAGGAGGCGACGAAGCAGGCCGTCGAAAACGATGTGCACGTGATCGGTGTGTCCAGTTTGGCTGCTGGCCACAAAACCCTCATACCGAAGCTCATCGAGCTGCTCAAAGCCGAGGGAGCCGGCGATGTCGTTGTGATTGCAGGGGGTGTGATTCCTGTTCAGGACCATCAGTACCTGCTTGGTGCCGGCGTTGCCGCCGTCTTTGGGCCCGGTACGAACATACCGGTGGCAGCCGGCAAGGTGCTCGACGCCATCGAATCTGCTCGCCATGCCGTCTCATGATGTAGATTTGTTGCGATCGGGAAGCCGCAGGGCATTAGCCAAGGCAATCACCCTTGTGGAGAGCACGCGTCCTGACGATGTTGAGGCTTCCAGGATCCTGCTCGAACAGATTCAGCCAATTGCCGGTGGGAGCCTGCGAATCGGCATATCGGGTGTGCCGGGTGTCGGTAAAAGCACGTTCATCGAAGCCCTCGGGCTCGAGCTGATACGCCGTGGCCACAAAGTTGCCGTCTTGGCGGTGGACCCAAGCAGCCCGCAGACGGGTGGCAGCATCCTGGGAGACAAGACCCGGATGGTGGAGTTGAGCGCCCACCCCGATGCGTTCATTCGCCCATCGCCGACCGGAGGTGTGCTCGGCGGCGTTGCCAGGGCCACCCGCGAGGCCATCACCCTTTGCGAAGCGGCCGGATACGACCGCATCCTTGTCGAGACGGTGGGTGTGGGTCAGTCGGAGTATGAGGTTGCATCCATGACGGACCTCTTTTTGCTGCTCGCGCTAACGGGTGCCGGCGACGGCTTGCAGGGCATCAAGAGGGGCATCCTCGAGATTACCGACATGCTCATCATCAACAAGGCCGACGGCGACAACAAAGCCAAAGCGAAGGTTGCCGCAAAGGAGTATGAGGCGGCTTTGCACCTGCTGCATCCGCATCGCAATGTGCCGGTGGTACTTACAAGTGCCCTCAACAATGAGGGTGTCGGTGAGGTGATTGAGATCGTGGAGTTGGAAGCCGATAAACGCAGGGAAAGTGGCCTTTTCTATGCTGAGAGGACCCGTCAGCAAACCGATGCATTCCGAAAGTTGGTCGAAATGGAGGTATTGCGATCCTTCTGGGACTCAAAAGCCACCAAAGACCAATTTGAACGACTGTCTGAAAAGATTCAGTCTGGATCGATGCCGCTAGCGACCGCAGTACGGCTCATCACAAAAGAAAACATCTAAATCGATGATGGGCACTACAAAAATAGTTGCCGCAGTGGTTGGCTTATTGTTGGCTGCCGTGTTTGTTTATATAGTCATCACCGGAGCTAACTCGCCCCAACAGGAGCGAATCGCCGTCACGGTTGGCGTATATAACAACCATCCTAAGGTTTTCGTCGATGATGACGGCGACCCCAAAGGGATTTTCATCGACATCCTGCGAAGTATATCCCATGCCGAAAATTTGGATCTTCAGTTTCGGCAGGGCGATTGGTCCACATTATATGCCGAACTGAAAGTCGGCAACATCGACATTTTACCCGATGTTGCGTATTCTGAGGAGCGAGACTCCTTGTTCGTTCTGAGCGTGCCCGTTATAGGCTCTTGGCTTCAGGTGTTTGACGACGGCGAGGACAGCTTTTCGTCCGTGACGGAGTTGGACGGCAAGCGCATCGGGGTGCTTGATGAATCTATACAGGAAGCCTGTATGGAGGGCTTCGTGAAGGCACAGTTTAACATCGACTTTGAGTTGATGGCCTAACCTGATTACACTGCCACCACAAAGGCTCTAAAAGAGGGCAATGTCGACGTTTTTGTCGCTGACCGTTTTTACTATTTCTCCGATCCGAGCGACCCGGCCATACGACCAACCGGCATCGTGCTTCGTCCCACCGACCTGCATTTCGCCTTTTCCAAAAACACCGATCCTGAGGTCATCGCAAGGGTGAACCGCAGTCTTGCCGATCTCAAAAATGATCCCGCCTCCGACTACTACACCTCCGTGCAGAACTGGTTTGGCACGCGTTACAAGCCCATGATACCAGTGCCGGTGGTCTGGGGGTTTTTTATTGTCGTCTTGTTTCTGATCGTCGCCTCCAGTTTTGCGATCGCCCTGAATTACAAGGTGAAACAAAAAACGCATGACCTTGTCGCCAAAAATGTGGAACTCCAAGCTGCAAAAGACAAGGCTGAACAGAGCGACCGGTTGAAGTCGGTGTTCCTTCAGAACATGTCGCACGAAATCCGCACCCCCATGAACGGCATTCTGGGGTTTCTTGAGCTGTTACGAGCCCCGAACCTCGATGATGCCACAAAGAGCGAATATATCGGCATCATGAACGAGAGTGGCAACCGACTGATGGACACGATTAACAACATCGTCGAAATTTCAAAGATTGAATCAAAAATGGTGGATGTAAGGGATGACATCGTCAACATTAACAAGTGCCTTGAAGCAAACTACGAGGTGTTCAAGTATATGGCCGCGGCGAAGGGTCTAAGTCTCAATATGCACATGGGCATTGGTGCCCACATGGCACATATCATCACCGACAAGTACATCCTGAACATCCTTTTCACGAATCTTCTGGCGAATGCGGTCAAGTTTACAAACTCGGGATCGATCGATTTCGGGGTCAGCATCGATGACGGCTGGCTGGTTTGCTATGTCAAGGACACGGGAGTGGGGATTGCTGCCGATCGCCGCGATGCCATATTTGATCGGTTTGTGCAAGAACACACCGAAAGCACACGGCCTTATGAGGGTTCCGGTTTGGGTCTGGCTATCGTGAAGGCGTATGTCAATATGCTCGGCGGCGAGGTTTGGGTCGAATCCACGGTCGGAGTTGGAAGCACATTCTGGTTCAAGATACCGCATCGCCCAGCCAGCCATAGCGAAACTGACTCACATTTGCAGAAGAATGTACACTTGATTGACAGGGAATTAACCATCTTGGTGGCCGAAGACGACGATATCAGATTCAAATTATTGACCGAGGTAATAAAATCGGACAAAGTGCACATTATCCGTGCCAGAAATGGACTCGAGGCAGTTCAGCAGGTGCGCGAACACCCCGATTTGTCGCTTGTGCTCATGGACATCAAGATGCCGGAGATGAACGGGCTTGAGGCCACGGAACGCATAAGGTCGTTCAATGATGACATCCCGATCGTCGCGCAGACGGCCTATGCCCTCGACGGTGACCGGGATACCGCACTCAAAACAGGTTGCGACGAGTACATTGCCAAGCCAATCGACGGCGACCACCTGCTTGATATCGTGAACCGCTTCTCAAGCCCGAAATGATCATAAATTGAACCACAGATGGCACAAATAACACAGATAAGTTCTTAGGAATCTGTGTCATCAGTGTTATCTGTGGTCTAAATCTTTGGATTTCTCGTTGTTAATGCCTTCAAAGTGGCCACATGTTCGCGCATCCGTTGAAGGGCAAGTGTCCGCCTCGATGGTATGAGTGCAAGAGGGGCCCAAGCCAGCAATCGCCAGGTGCTCCCGAATCCAAGTATCATTCGAAACAGCGCCACACTTGATCCTGGATTGCTTTGGCGGAAGACGTCGGTCCATGCATGCACCTGCGCCTTGACCATGGCATCATTGTCCTGTTTGGTGGCTTCACCCCCCAAATGGATGATGCTGGCTTCATGATAATACCACGTTGCAAACCCTCGCTCTGCTGCCCTGCTGCATAGGTCCTCCTCTTCCGAGTACATGAAGTGCTTTTCGCTCATGCCACCAAGGTCTCGGACCAAGCTGCCCGGCATC